>RKSA01000224.1 GCA_007571115.1 Gammaproteobacteria bacterium | reverse complement strand
GAAATTGCCGATTCCGCTTTCTTCAACAACTAAAATTGCCGATTCCGGCAACGCCAAAACCTCCATGCAGGCGCGCCTGGCGCGTTTGTGCCGGGCTCATGCCGCCGAGGGCGTATATGGGCAGGCTGACCGCGTCGGCGAGGCGCTGGAAGCGGCTCCAGCCAAGCAAGGCCTCGGGCTGATGCTTGGCGGTGGCGGCGACCGGCGACAGCAGCGCGAAATCGGCGCCTAGCGCCTCGGCCTTGCGCAATTCCGCCAGGGAGTGGCACGAGGCGCTGAACAGCGTTCCCTCCGGCACGGGCCGCGACGTCGCAGCGGCGAGAAGCCGGGACGAGGCATGGAATCCGCTGCCGGCCCAGGCAGGGTCGTAGCGCTCTGGCGGATTGTTGAACAGCAGCTTCGCCGGACTTCCACGAACGGCTTCGAGCGCCGCGAGAAACCAGTTTCGGTAACACTCGGGGGAAAGCTGCGGCTGCCGCACCTGGACGAGCTCCCGGCCCGCCTCGACCTGCCTCTCGATCAGGCGCAGCAACTGTTTTTTCCCATCGACTGCGGGAGTGATCGCGATTTGCCCGGGAAGGCGCAGCAAGTCGATGATTGGCGCGTTGGCGGCGGGGAATTGCTCGTGCCGCAGTTGCCGGGGCGCTCGCCAAGCGATTCTCTGGCCTTCCCTTCCCGTGGCGACGCCGGCATGGCGGCTGACCAGATACGTATCGAGCAATACGTGCTTGTCGGCATAGCGATGCTCGACCCGGCAGAAACGATGGCTCGCCAGCAGTCGCAAGCCCGTCTCCTCGAGGATTTCGCGATGCAGGGCCTGCAAGGGAGTCTCGCCGGCTTCGCGCTTGCCTCCGGGAAACTCCCAAAGCCCTCCCTGGTGGCTGCCGGGCTTGCGCAGGGCGACGAGCAGCTCGCCCCGGTGATTCACGATCAAGGCGACCATGACATGGACCGGGGCATCAACCGGCGCGGCGGCGCCATCGGCCTGGCGTCGTTCAAGTCCGGTATTCGGCATTGATGCGAATGTATTCGTGACTGAGGTCGGAGGTCCAGACGCTCTCCTCGCAGGCACCTCGCCCCAGGCAAATCGCGATTTCGATATCGGTTCCGGCCATGGCGGCGAGACCTGCCTGTTCGGAATACCCAGGTGCCGGCTCGCCATTGGCGACGACGAGTTTGCCACCGAGCAGGATGTGCAGTTTCGCCAGCTCCAGGTCGGCCAGGCCCGCCCTGCCCACCGCCGCGAGCACTCGCCCCCAGTTCGGGTCCGAAGCGAAACATGCGGTCTTGACCAGAGGCGATTGCGCGACTGCATAAGCGACTTGCAGGCATTCCCCGGTGGTCTTCCCCTCGCTGACGCGGACGGTGATGAACTTGCTGGCGCCTTCGGCGTCGCGAATGATCGCCTGGGCGAGATTGCGGAAAACTTCCCCAAGCGCCTCGCGGAACTGGGCGCGCTGCCGCCCGCGCAATGGCCCGGCAGCTCCCGTTGCGGTCAGCGCGCAGGCGTCATTGGTCGAGGTGTCGCCATCGACGGTGATGCGATTGAAGCTCTGCCCGACTTGCTCGCGCAGCAAGGCATCGGTTTCGGCTGCGCTCAAGCTCGCGTCGGTGCAGACGAAGGCAAGCATCGTTGCCATGTCGGGCCGGATCATTCCGGCGCCTTTGGCGATTGCCGCGATTCGCGCTCCATCGATCTCGACGAAGGCGCTCTTCGGCCGGGTATCGGTGGTCATGATCGCCTGAGCTGCATTGGGCCAGGCACCCGGAGCGAGCTCGGCGAGCAGGCGCGGCAAGGCGGCAGTGATTCGCGCGGCTGGCAAGTGCTCGCCGATCACTCCGGTAGAAAATGGCAACACCTGCTCGGTGGCGACTCCGGCCTGCCGGGCGAGCGCCTCGCAACAGGCCAGCGCCGCCTGCCGGCCCGCAGCGCCGGTGCCGGCATTGGCATTGCCGGCGTTCACCAGCAGATAGCGAGGCTTGGCAGCGGCGAGATGGGCCCGGGCGATCTGCACCGGTGCCGCGCAGAAGGCGTTGCGCGTGAACAGCGCCGCAGTCTCGCTGCCGGCGGCGAGCTCGAACAGCGCCAGATCGGGCCGGTCGCGATAGCGGATGCCGGCCTCGACCGTCGCGAGACGGATTCCGGGAATCTCCAGAACCGGCAGCCCCGGCGTGGAGTCAACGAAGCCGGCCATGGCAAAGCTTGTATTTCTTGCCAGAGCCGCAGGGGCAAGGTTCGTTGCGGCCGACTTTCGGCACCTCGCGCACATAAGGCTGCTGTGGCCGCTGGGGAGGCTTCGCGGATGGCGCCGGCTGCCCCGGCCGGGCTGCCGTGGCGGCGCCGCCAAGGGCGGAAACGCTTTGATGCTGGAAATTCATTCGCGCCCGGGCCTGCTCCTGCTCGCGGCGCCGCTCGATCATCGCGGCTTCGTCTTCCTGGCGGATCACCGCCTGGCTCAAGACCTTGACGACTTCGAACTGGAAATTGGCGAGCAGCTCCTGGAACAGCCCGAAAGCCTCGCGCTTGTATTCCTGGCGCGGGTTCTTGCCACCATAGCTGCGCAGGAAGATTCCCTGGCGCAGATGGTCCATGGTCGCCAGATGCTCCTTCCACAAGCTGTCGAGGAGCTGCAACATGATCTGCTTCTCGAAGAGCCGCATCTTGTCGCCGACCGCAGCGCATTTCTCGGCGTATTGCCCGGTGAGCGCAAGATTGATCCGTTCCTTGAGCTGCTGCTCGTGCAGGGATTCGTCCTCGTCGATCCACTTGCGGATCGGCAGGCTGGCACGGAACTCGGCCTGGACGGCCTGCTCCAGCCCCTCGGCATCCCATTGTTCGGGGATGCTTTGCGGAGGCAGGAAACGGTCGACGAGCTGGCCGCTGACCTCTTCCCTCATGCCGTCGAGCATGGCGCTGACATCGTCGCTGGTCATCAATTCGTTGCGCTGGCGATAGATGATGGCGCGCTGGTCATTGGCGACATTGTCATATTCAAGCAATTGCTTGCGTATGTCGAAATTGCGGCTTTCGACCTTGCGCTGCGCTTTCTCGATCGAGCGCGTGACCATTCTTCCCTCGAGCACCGCACCATTTTTCAGGCCGAGCCGGCGCATGACGTTCTTCACTCCCTCGCCAGCGAAAATGCGCATCAGGTCGTCTTCCATCGACAGGTAGAAACGCGAATGGCCCGGGTCTCCCTGGCGTCCGGCGCGGCCTCGGAGCTGGTTGTCGATGCGCCTCGATTCGTGGCGTTCGGTGCCGATGATATGCAATCCGCCGGCAGCGACGACCTGATCGTGGCGCTGCTGCCAGTCTGCGCGGACGCGCTCGAGCTGCCTTGCCGAAGGTTCCTTCAGCGCCGCCGCCTCGACCTCCCATTTGCCGCCGAGCACGATATCGGTGCCGCGTCCGGCCATGTTGGTGGCGATCGTCACCGCGCCGGGTCTGCCCGCCTGGGCGATGATCTGCGCCTCCTTTTCGTGGAACTTGGCGTTGAGCACTTCGTGAGGGATCTTGTGCTTGTCGAGGAAGCGCGACAGCAGCTCGGAATTCTCGATCGATGCGGTTCCCACGAGCACCGGGGCGCCTTTCTTGCTGACCTTGACAATGTCCTTCACCACGGCTTCGAACTTCTCTTTCATGGTGAGATAGATCAGGTCGTTTTCGTCGATGCGGACCATCGGCACATTGGTCGGGATGACGACCACGCCAAGCCCGTAGATCTGCTCGAACTCGAGGGCTTCGGTATCGGCGGTTCCGGTCATTCCGGCGAGCTTGCGATAGATGCGGAAATAGTTCTGGAAGGTCGTCGAGGCGAGGGTCTGGCTTTCGCTTTGAATCGACAGCTTTTCCTTGGCTTCGAGAGCCTGGTGCAGCCCCTCCGACAAACGCCTGCCTTCCATGGAGCGGCCGGTATGCTCGTCGATCAGCACGACGCGCTGCTCCTTGACGATGTACTGCACGTTCTTCTGAAACAGGTGATGGGCCTTGAGCGCCGCCTGGACATGATGCAGCAGGCCCAGATTGGCCGCAGCGTAAAGCGATTCGCCGGGGTTGAGCAGCTTGCGCTCGATGAGCAGCTTTTCGAGGAAGGCGTGGCCCGATTCGGTCAGTTCGACCTGGCGGGTTTTCTCGTCGATGGTGAAATGGCCGCTTTCCTCGGCGACGAAATTGCGATCCATCATTTCGAGCCGGGATTTCTCGACGCGCTCGCCGACTTGCAGGCGCGGGATGAGCTTGTTGATGTCCTGGTAGAGCTGGGAACTGTCCTCGGCGGCGCCGGAAATGATCAGCGGCGTTCGCGCCTCGTCGATGAGGATCGAGTCGACCTCGTCGACGATGGCGAAATGCAGCGGCTTCTGCATGCGATCCTGCAGCCTGAAGGCCATGTTGTCGCGCAGGTAGTCGAAACCGAACTCGTTGTTAGTGCCATAGGTGATCGAGCAGCCATAGGCAGCCTGCTTTTCCGCCACTGTCGTGCCGGCCTTGACGACTCCCACAGTGAGGCCGAGAAATTCGTAGATCGGCCGCATCCAGTCGGCGTCGCGTTCGGCGAGATACTCGTTGACGGTTACGATATGCACGCCTTCGCCGCTGAGCGCATTCAGGTAGGCGGCCAGGGTGGCGACGAGGGTCTTGCCTTCGCCGGTGCGCATCTCGGCGATGGAACCTTGATGCAGGACCATGCCGCCGATCAATTGCACGTCGAAATGGCGCAGGCCCAAGGTGCGCTTGCTCGCCTCGCGCACTGTGGCGAAGGCTTCGGGCAACAGCTTTTCCAGCGTCTCGCCCTGTTCGAGCCGGGAGCGGAAGCGGTCGGTTTCTGCGCGCAACTGCTCGTCGGAACTCGCTTCGTAATGCGCTTCGAGCCGGTTGATCGCGGCCACGGTCCTGCGCATTCGCTGCAACTTGCGCGAATTGCCGCTGCCGAGGATCTTGCTGAAAAGCTTCATTGCTGACCCAGAATCGAAGGGGAGGCCGACGGCGGGCGCCACCGCCGCTGGCGAGGGCCGATTATAATCGGGAAGCGCCCTGGATTCAGGCAGCGAGAACCGGCCTGACGTAGGAAATGGGAACCTTCGCCTCTTCGTCGAAGTGGACGATTTCCCAAGCGTTTTCGGTCACTTCGAGGGTCCGCAGCAAGGCATTGTTCAATGCATGGCCCGACTTGTATCCCTTGAACTCGCCGAGCAGGCTCTTGCCGAGCAGGTACAGGTCGCCGATCGAATCGAGAATCTTGTGCTTGACGAACTCGTCCTCGTAGCGCAGCCCATCCTCGTTCAAGACCTTGTAGTCGCCCACGGCGATGGCATTGTCCATGCTCGCGCCGAGGGCGAGATTGCGATTTTGCAGCTCGTAGAATTCGTGCATGAAACCGAAGGTTCGCGCCCGGGCAACCTCCTTGACGAACGATGTGCTGGAAAAATCGACCGTGGCGGACTTGGGATGCTTGCGGTACACCGGATGGTCGTAAAGCAGGGTGTAGCTGACCTTGAAGCCATCGAAAGGTTCGAGGCTCACCGACCTGTCGCCTTGACGCAGACGAATCGGCTTGCGGATGCGGATGAAACTCTTGCTTGCAGCCTGTTCCCTGATTCCGGCCGACTGGATGAGAAAGACGAACGGCGCTGCGCTGCCATCCATGATTGGGATCTCGGGGGAGTCGACGTCGACGATGGCGTTGTCGATGCCAAGGCCGCAAAAGGCCGACATCAGATGCTCGATCGTCGCAATGCTGACATCCTTCTTGCTGACACCCTTCTTGCTGACACCTTTCTTGACCAGGGTCGTCGACAGGGTCGTGTCGCCGACATTGCCGGCGCGGGCCTCGATTTCGACGACCGGATCGAGATCCACACGGCGAAACACGATACCGGTGTCGACCGGCGCCGGACGCAAGGTCAGCACCACCATCTCGCCGGTATGTATGCCGACTCCCGTGGCACGAATCGGGTTGTTGAGAGTTCGCTGCTTGAGCATGGAATGCTTGCCCAGCTTCCGAAAGAGGTAGATGCTACCAGACTATGCCCGGCAGCCCAATAGCAAAGCCGCGCACTGGAAGCATTTTCCAGCGCAGCTCTACCTCGCTGAGACCGGCAATGCCGGAAAAAGTTCTCTGGCTGGATCGGCAATCGACACGCCAGCTCAATCGGCGTTACGGCGCAGAAACGCAGGGATGTCGAGATAGTCGAGATTGGCTGGGCCGTCGTTGGCGGCCTTCCTCGGCGGGCGGTTGATCGAAACCGGCTCGGCGCCGGAGTCCTGGCGGTTCGCCCCCGGCATTCGCGAACCATGGGGAGCTTGCTGGCCGCGACCGGGCTGGCGTGGGCTTGCCCCGCGTGGCGCCTGGCGCAGGGGGCCACGCGCCGAACCGGAATGGGAGGAATCTCCCGCTTCCTCGCCATCGTCGATATCGAGCGACTTGCCTTGCAGCCCCGTGGCGATCAGCGTCACTTGCACCTTGTCGCCGAGCGCGGGATTCGGCGCCAGGCCGACGATCATGTCGTCGTCAAGATCGCAGGCGCCTTTGGCGACCTCGCCCGCCTCCTTCCAGTCCCTCATCGTCAGATGGTGATTGTCTCCGGAAACGTTGACGAGCAATCCAGCGGCGCTGCTGATATCGACATTTTCCAGCAAGGGGCTGGAAATCGCGGCACGGGTGGCCGCAGCGCCTGGATTGGGATCGTCCCGGGAGGCGATGCCGATTCCCATCATCGCCATGCCGCGTTTCGACATGACGGTCTTGACGTCGGCGAAATCGACATTGATGTGCCCGGGGTTGGTGATGATGTCGGAAATTCCCCGCACCGCATCGAGCAAGACGTCATTGGCTGCGGCGAAGGCATTGACGAGGTTCGTGTCTTCGGGCAGCACCTCGAGCAATTTGGCATTCGGCACGACGATCAGCGAATCGACGTTTTTGTAGAGTTCGACGACTCCCTTGTCGGCCACCGCGATACGCTTGCGCTGCTCGAAAGGAAACGGACGATTGATGACCGCAACGGTCAGCACGCCGGCTTCCCGCGCGACCTTGGCGATCACCGGCGCGGCGCCAGTGCCGGTTCCGCCACCCATGCCGGCGGCAATGAACACGAGGTCGCAGCCTTGCAGGATTTCGCGAATCTGTTCCCGGTCCTCCATGGCGGCCGCGTAGCCGACCTCGGGATCGGCGCCAGCGCCGAGCCCGCGAGTGATCTTGCTGCCAAGCTGGAGCTTGTTGTCGACGCTGAGCAGCCTGAGCGCCTGGGCATCGGTGTTCGCGCAATAGTACTCGATCCCGCTGAAATTGCTGCCAATCATGTGCTCGACCGCATTGCCACCCGCGCCACCGACTCCGATGACCTTGATTTTCGCCGCAGGCACCGGACTGTCGCTGTCGATGAACTTGATGAATTCCTCTGCTGATTCTGGCATTGCCATGCTCCTTTTTACGCTTGCTTGCGGTTAGGCGGCCCTGTGCGCGGTCGTGCATGCGCGGTGAAAGGCTGTTTGTCAAAGGCAGTTACATGTGATCCCGGAAAAAACCTTTTGCCCGATGCAGAAAGCCGGTTTTTTCGATTGGCTGCCCGGGCTGCCTACCCTCTTCGTTCCTTTCGAGAGCCTTCAATCCATAGAGCAGCAGGCCGACCCCCGTCGAATAGGCCGGATTGCCGATTATATCGGCACGGCCCTTGACATTCTGAGGCTTGCCGATTCGCACCGACTCGTTCAACACCGCTTCGGCGAGTTCCACCGCGCCCGGCATCATGCTCGACCCTCCAGTCATGACGATCCCTGCGGTTAGCAGGCCATCCATCTGGCTTTTCTCGAGCTGCTGCTGCACGAGACCGAACAGCTCCTCGTAGCGGAGCCCGACGACTTCGGCGAGATTTTGCAGAAACATCTCCCGGGGGGCGCGCTCGCCGACGCTGGGAACCTGGATGACTGCATCGGCCTCGACCAGTTCCTGGAGCGCGCTGGCGTGCTTGATCTTGAGCTCGTCGGCGCTGTGCGGCGGAGTGCGCAAGGCCACGGAAATGTCGCTGGTCACCTGATCGCCAGCGACCGGAATGACCCCGGTGCATTGCAAGGCGCCCTGGGTGAAAATCGCGATGTCGGTGGTGCCGCCACCGATATCGACGAGACAGACTCCGAGCTCGCGCTCGTCAGCAGCCAGCACCGCCTCGCTCGAAGCCAACTGCCCGAGCACCAGGCCGCGAAGCTCGAGGCCGCAGCGCTTGATGCACTTTTCGATGTTCTGCTTGGCGTCCATGGCGCAAGTGACGACATGCACCTTGGCCTCGAGCCGGTTTCCAGACATGCCGAGGGGCTCCCTGATGCCGGTTTGGGAGCTGATCGTGTATTCCTGGGACTCGACGTGCAAGATGTGCTCGTCGGAAGGAATGCTCACTCCGCCTTGGGCCGAATCGATGACCCGGTCGATGTCGATTCTTTTCACTTCACCATCACGAACCGACACCCAGCCGCTCGAATTCATGCTCTTGATGTGGGTGCCGGCGATTCCCGCATAGACCGAGTGGATCTTGTGGCCAATCTGCCGCTCGGCTTCCTCGATGGCGCGCTGAATCGACAGCACGGTCGATTCGATGTCGATCACCACGCCTTTCTTCATTCCGAGCGAGGGATGGCTGCCGACGCCGATGACGTGCAGCTCGCCCTCGTCGGAAACCTCGCCCACCAGCGCCGACACCTTGGTGGTGCCGATGTCGAGACCGACGAGAATCTCGCCTGGATTGCCTGAGGTTCTGTTCATTCTCACGATTCCCCGATCAGCGCCGCAGCGC
>RKSA01000122.1 GCA_007571115.1 Gammaproteobacteria bacterium | reverse complement strand
AGTCTGTTCCACGTGGAACATGGTAAAATCGCGGCCTGATCGATCTCGCATGTCGCGCTCCTTCTTTCGGTGCGCTTTCTGCGCGAAACATTTGTTCATAAGGACCAGGTTTCCATGGTTGACAATGTGACCAACGAATACAACTCCGATAGCATCAAAGTCCTCAAGGGGCTTGACGCGGTGCGGAAACGGCCGGGCATGTACATCGGTGACACCGATGACGGCACAGGCCTGCACCATATGGTGTTCGAGCTCGTCGACAATTCGATAGACGAGGCCCTCGCGGGCCATTGCTCGGAAGTCAGGGTCACCGTGCATATCGGCGAATCGGTAACCGTCTCCGACAACGGTCGCGGCATCCCGACCGAGATGCACGACGAGGGGGTTTCCGCAGCCGAAGTCATCATGACGGTGCTACACGCCGGAGGCAAGTTCGACGACAATAGCTACAAGGTTTCCGGCGGCTTGCACGGCGTCGGGGTTTCGGTGGTCAATGCGCTTTCTGCAGAACTGAAACTGACGATCAGGCGCGACGGCAAGGTCTTCGAGCAATACTACCGCGATGGCGTCCCCCAGGCACCGCTTGCCGTAGTCGGAGAAACCGCCAGCACGGGGACCGAATGCCATTTCGAGCCTTCCGCGGCGACGTTCAGCAATATCGAGTTCCAGTACGACATCCTCGCCAAGAAGCTTCGCGAGCTCGCGTTTCTCAACGCCGGCGTGGCGATCACCCTCGACGACGAACGCTCGGGCAAGAAAGAGACGTTTTGCTACGAAGGCGGCCTGCGCGCTTTCGTCGACTACCTGAACAAGAACAAGGCCATCGTCAACAAGATGGTCTATTTCAATGCTGGAGAAACCGATAGCGGAATTTCCGTCGAAGTCGCGATGCAATGGAACGATTCGTACCAGGAAGCGATTTTCCCCTACACCAACAACATCCACCAACGCGATGGCGGAACGCATCTCGCTGGCTTCCGCTCGGCATTGACGCGAGTGCTGAAGAGCTATATCGACGCCGAAATGAACGGCAGCAAAAGCAAGGACTTGCAGGTGCTAGGCGACGACGTTCGCGAGGGGCTCACCGCAGTGGTTTCGGTCAAGGTTCCCGACCCCAAGTTCTCGTCCCAGACCAAGGACAAGCTCGTTTCCTCCGAAGTCAAAGGCGTCGTCGAGCAGCAAATGGCCTCGCATCTCTCCGACTACCTGATGGAAAACCCGAAAGACGCGAAACTGATCGCCGGCAAGATGATCGATGCGGCCAAGGCTCGGGAGGCGGCGCGCAAGGCGCGGGAAATGACTCGCCGCAAAGGCGCCCTCGACGTCGCTGGGCTGCCGGGCAAGCTCTCCGACTGTCAGGAAAAGGATCCCGCCCTGTCGGAAATCTACCTTGTCGAGGGCGATTCAGCCGGAGGCTCGGCCAAACAGGCGCGCAATCGCCACAACCAGGCGGTATTGCCGCTGAAAGGCAAGATCCTCAACGTCGAAAAGGCGCGTTTTGACCGCATGTTGAGCTCCAATGAAATCGGAACGCTGATCAAGGCGCTCGGCTGCGGAATCGGCAAGGACGAATTTTCCCCAGACACGCTTCGTTACCATCGCATCATCATCATGACCGATGCCGATGTCGATGGCTCGCATATCCGAACCTTGCTGCTGACGTTCTTTTTCCGCCACATGACGCAATTGATCGAGCGCGGCCACCTCTACATCGCCCAACCGCCGCTGTACAAACTGAAGAAAGGAAAACAGGAACAATACCTGAAAGACGATCGCGAGCTCGCCGACTACGAGACGGCGATCGCCTTGAAAGACGCGAGCTTGCACGTCAATGCCGACGCTCCAGGAATCCGCGGCGAAGCCCTCGAAGCGCTGGTGCGGCAATACCAGGAGGTTTTTGCCATCATTGATCGCCTGAGTCGGCTCTATCCCAGGGAAGTGCTCGAAGCCCTGCTGCACGTGCCGCCATTGCCCGAGCGGGAGCTGTTGTCGCGGGAGAAAGTCGAAGCCTGGACCGAGCGCGTCATCAGCGCCTTGCAGCAAAACGACTCGCAACACCGCGCCGATTACGAATATTCGATCGAGGAAGACCTCGAGCGGCATCAATTCCTGCCAGTGATCCTGCTCAGTCGGCACGGTTTGCATAAATCACACCGCTTCAACGCCGACTTCTTTCATTCTGGCGAATACAAGATGATGTGCAAGCTCGGCCTGACCCTCGGCGGGCTGATCGAGCCACAGGCATACGTCCGGCGCGGCGAGCGCAAGCAGAACGTCAGCAGCTTTGCCGAGGCCCTGCATTGGCTCGTTGCCGAGGCGATGCGCGGCAACTATCTGCAACGCTACAAGGGCCTCGGAGAGATGAATCCCGACCAGTTGTGGGAGTCGACGATGAACCCCGATACCCGCCGAATGCTGCAAGTGACGGTCAAGGATGCGATCGGCGCTGACCAGTTGTTCAATACCCTGATGGGGGACCAGGTTGACCCGCGTCGGCAATTCATCGAAACCAATGCCTTGCGCGCGGAAAACATCGATGTTTGAGCTCGCGCTCAGCGACTTTCGAGCAAGGCCCTAGCCGCCTGACAAAGATCGCCAAACACGTCGATTCCCCCCAATTGGTTGAATTTGAGTACTTTTTCTGTAGCAGCGCCATTGCCCGTGCGCACCAGTACCGGTCGGCAGCCGTGGCCCCTGGCCGCCTGCAGGTCGCGCAGGCTGTCACCGATGAACCAGCAACCGCGCAAGTCGCAGCCGAATTCGGCTTCTGCCTGTTCGAGCAGCCCGGTGGCGGGCTTGCGGCAACGGCAGCCCTCATCGGGGCCATGGGGACAGAAGAAAATGCCATCGACGACTCCGCCGCCCTGCTCGACCAAGACCCTGAACTTCTCGTGCATCGCATCAAGCGCCGCGAGGTCGAAGAGCCCCCGGGCAAGACCCGATTGATTGGTCGCGACCGCGATGCCGAACCCCGCCTTGCTCAACTCGGCGATGGCCTCGATGCTGCCGGGCAATGGCTGCCATTCGGCTGCGGATTTGACGTAGTCCCTCGAGTCCTCGTTGATCACTCCGTCGCGGTCGAGCACGACGAATGTCTTGCTCGTGACGTTTTTGCCGACGCTGGCTGTTGTTGGGGCAGTTGTTGGGGCAGTTGTTGGGGCAGTTGCGCCGCGATCGCTCATAGCAGCGAAACATCCGCGACGTGGAGGAACAATTCGCGGACGCGGCGCAAGATGCACAGCCGGTTGGCGCGAACGGCGGGCTCTTCGACCATGACCATCACTTCGTCGAAGAAGCGGTCCACCTCGTCGCGCATGTCGGCGAGCCGCAACAGCCCCTGGCGATAGTCGCGAGCAGCGAACAGGGGCAGCACTTCAGCCTGCTTTTCCCTGAGCCGCGTGACGAGTTGCCGCTCGGCGTTCTCGCTGAGCAGTTTCATGTCGATTTCGCCTGCTTCGCTTTCTCCCGGGCTCTTGGCCAAAAGATTCGACACGCGCTTGTTCGCAGCCGCGAGCGCCGCAGCTTCGGGCTGCGCGGCGAAATCGGCGACCGCCTGCACCCGGCGATGAAAGTCGAGGGGGCTTGCCGGACGCAATTCCCGCACGCAAAGATAGATTTGCGCCGCCAGACCGGCATCAGCGTACCAGGCTCGCAGCCGGTCGAGAACGAAATCGAAAATCCGTTGCTGGCAGCCGGGCTCGATCTCGAGCTCGGGATAGCCCGCCAAAGCCTGGTCGATCACCTGTGCAAGGTCGAGCTCGAGCTCCGATTCGATGAGGATGCGCAGGATTCCTAGGGCGGCGCGACGCAAGGCGAAAGGATCCCGGGATCCCGTTGGCGGCTCGCCGATCGCGAACAGGCCGGCCAGGGTATCGAGCTTCTCGGCGAGCGCGACGACTTGCCCGGGAGGCGTGGCCGGAAGCTGGTCGCCGGTGTGCCTGGGAAGGTATTGCTCGAAGATCGCTGTCGCGACAGCTTCCGGCTCGCCGTCGTGGCGCGCGTAGCAGGCGCCCATCAGCCCTTGCAGCTCGGCAAATTCGCCGACCATGTCGCTGACGAGGTCGCATTTGCCGAGCGATGCGGCCCGGGCGCAGGGTTCCGGGTCGACCGCGAGCTGCTCGGCGACCAGGCTGGCGAGCCGCGCCACGCGGCGCGATTTCGCGCCCACCGAGCCGAGCTTTTCCTGGAACACCACGGCATCGAGCTCGGCAAGGCACGACGCGAGGCCCCGCGACTTGTCGGACTCGAAAAAGAACCGCGCATCGGCGAGCCGCGGTCGAATCACCCGCTCGTTGCCCTTGACCACGCCCCCGGGCTCGCGGCTCGTGATATTGCTGATGGTGACGAAATGCGGGATCAGCTCGTCGGCCTCGTCTTCCAGGCAAAAGCATTTCTGGTGATGCTTCAGCGTGAGAATCAGCACTTCGCGAGGCAAGTCGAGAAACTCGCGGTCGATTCGTCCGGTCAGCGCAACGGGATATTCGACGAGGCTCGTCACTTCATCGAGCAGCTCGCCGTCGATGTTCGCCTTGGCGCCAAGGCGCTGCGCCTGTTCGGCGACGAGTTCGGCGATCGTGTCCCGGCGCCGCTGGAACGAAGCGATGACATGGCCCGGTCGCTGCAGCGCCTGCTCGTAGTCTCGGGGATGGCCGAGCTCGATCAACTGGGGGTGGTGGAAGCGGTGCCCGAAGCTGCTTTTTCCTGTTTTTTCGCCGAGAATCTCTGCATTTACCACCTTTTCGCCGAACATCATCACGATCCAATGCACCGGCCGGACGAACTCGGCACGGCTGCTTCCCCAGCGCATTCGCTTGGGAATCGGCAGTGCCGCCAAGGACTCCTCGGCGATTTGCGGCAGCAGGCTCGTCGAGCTCGCGCCGGGCTCGACGAGCGAAACGTGCAATTTCTTCGCTCCTTGCCGCAGCTTGCTTCCGAGGCGCTCGACGGGGACGCCGCAGGACCGGGCAAAACCTCGTGCCGCTGCCGTAGGCTCGCCTGCGGAGTCGAAAGCGGCGGCCCATGCGGGTCCGAACCGCTCGACTTTCCGGTCGGGCTGCTGTTCCGCGAGCTCTCGAACGAGCAAGGCGAGCCTTCGCGGGGTCGCGAAGCTCGCGACTTCGCCGTGCTCGAGCCCCGCTGCCTGCAGCCGTGCAAGAAACTCGCTCTCCAGGGCTTGCGAGAGCTTGCGCAATGCCTTGGGAGGCAATTCCTCGGCGCCGATCTCGAACAAAAAGTCCCGGTGCGCCACTGGTTCGGCTTCAGTTTTCATAGGCTTTGCGAAGTTCTTGCGGCGCCAGCGGGAAGCCCAGCGCTCTGCGGCTTTCGAGATACGCCGAGGCGACGGCTTTCGCCAGGGCTCGCACGCGCAAGATGAAGCGCTGCCGTTCGGTCACGGAAATCGCCTTGCGCGCATCGAGCAGGTTGAAGTAGTGGGATGCCTTGAGAACCTGTTCGTAGGCGGGCAGGGCGAGCTCGCGGCGCAGCAGCTCGTGGCACTGGATTTCGCAGTCGTCGAAATAGCCGAACAGCTTGGCGGTATCGGCAGCTTCAAAGTTGAAAGTCGACATCTCGAGCTCGTTTTGCAGGAACACGTCGCCATAGCTCACGGTGCCGTCGGGCCCGCTGTTCCAGACGAGATCGTACACATTGTCGACCTGTTGCAGGTACATGGCGATGCGTTCGATTCCATAGGTGATTTCGCCGCTGACCGGGAAGCACTCGAGGCCTCCGACTTGCTGGAAATACGTGAACTGCGTGATTTCCATGCCATCGAGCCAGACTTCCCAGCCAAGCCCCCAGGCGCCGAGGGTCGGGGACTCCCAGTTGTCCTCGACGAAACGCACGTCGTGGATGCTGGTGTCGATACCGAGAAACTCGAGGGACTTCAGGTAGCGTTGCTGAATGTCCCGGGGTGAAGGCTTGAGAATCACCTGGTACTGGTAATAGTGTTGCAGCCGGTTGGGGTTCTTGCCGTAACGGCCGTCCTTGGGGCGGCGGCTCGGCTGCACGTAGGCGCAATTCCAGCTTTCTGGCCCGATCGCCCGCAGGAAGGTGGCGGGGTGAAAGGTGCCAGCGCCGACTTCCATGTCGAGTGGCTGCAGCACCACGCAGCCCTCGCCGGCCCAAAACTGCTGCAAGGCGAGAACGAGTCCCTGGAAGGTTTGCACGTCGGCTGCGGAGGTCACGGCGGCGGGGATCACGTCAGGTTCGCGGGGCGCTACAAGAAAGGCCGCGATTATCCTAGAATTCCCGGCAGTTATCCACAGCTAGAAACGGGGCGCCAAGCCATTAGCAGACACTTGCCACTTCGATTGCTGCTCGCGATTTCCGCGCGCCTGCCATTGTCATTGCTCCACGGCGCCGCTCGCGCGCTCGGCGCGATCATGGCGAGGGTTCCCAGCAGGGCCGCGCGAACGACCTCGCGCAATGTCGAAGTCTGTTTTCCTCAGCTCGAGCCCGCCGACACCCGGCGTCTCGCCCGCGCGAGCCTGCAACATTCGCTTTGCTACCTGTTCGAGGCGGGGCGCTCGTGGTCGTGGTCCGTCGCGAGGCTTCGCGAGCTGTCGCGAGAGCCCGAAGGCGTCGAGCAATTGCGCCAGGCGGTCTCGGCAGGGCGCGGCGTGGTCTTGCTGGCACCGCATCTTGGCAACTGGGAAATTTTCGGCCTGTTGGTGAGCCACGGCTTGCCAGCGCATTTTCTCTATCTTCCTTCGCGCTGGCCGGCCCTCGATTCGCTATTGCTGGAAAGCCGCTCGAGGGGCGGCCTGCGCATGGCCGCAGCAGGCAGGCAGGGCGTGTCGAAACTGTTGCGAGCCTTGCGCGCCGGCGAGCTCGTCGGGATTCTTCCGGACCAGGTGCCCCCCGATGGAAGCGGCGTGTACGCGCCTTTCTTTGCACAGCAGGCGTATACCATGACCTTGGCGTGCAAACTGGCGCAGCGGCCTGGCGTGCGGAGTTTTTGCGGCTATGCTGCGCGCCTGCCTGGCGGTGCAGGCTTTCGCATGGTAGTGCAAGAGATTGACTTGCAAAAAGAAAATCTTGAAGAGTCAATTTCGGCGATGAATTCGGCGATCGAGGGAATGATCGCTCAGCACCCGGAACAATATCATTGGGAGTACAAGCGCTTCCGCCGCCAGCCAGACGACTCGGAGTTCTACCCGGCGGGCTAGCGCCTCCAGAACATCGGCGTGAACAGCACGAGCAAGGTGAATACCTCGAGTCGGCCGAGCAGCATGGCGACGCAAAGGATCCATTTCGCCGCGACGGGAAGGGCCTGGTACGTCGTCGCAACGCCTTCCAGCCCAGGGCCCAGATTGTTGATGCACGCGCCGACGGCGCTGAAAGCGGTGATGATTTCAACCCCGGAGGCAAGCAGCGCGAGCAGCATCAGCATGAAAACCATGACGTAGACCGCGAAAAAGCCCCACACCGACTCGATCACCCGATCCGGCACGCGCTTGTCGCCGAGCTTGATCGGAATGACCGCCTTCGGATGAATCAGCCGCTGCACTTCGCGGAAGCCCTGCTTGAAGATCAGCAGGATGCGAACGACCTTGATGCCGCCGCCGGTCGATCCGGCACAGGCGCCGATAATCGCGGCATAGAGCAGCATGTACGGCAGGAATAGCGGCCACGAGCTGAAATCGTCGGTGACGAATCCGGTCGTGGTGGCGATCGAGACGACCTGGAACAGGCCCTTGATGGTCGCATCGGCGAGGCTCTGGTGGGTTGCGGTGATGTATAGGATGCTGATCGTCGTCAGCGATAGCGAGCCAAGCAGAAAGGCATAGAAGCGAAATTCCGGGTCGGCCAGGTAATGCCTTGGCGAACGGCGTTGCCACGCCGTGAAGTGCAAGGCGAAATTGACTCCCGCGATGACCATGAAGACGATGGCGACGCCATCGATGGCGGCGCTGTCGAAGTGGCCGATGCTCGCGTCGTGGGTCGAGAAGCCGCCGATGGCGATCGTCGTGAACGCGTGGCTGATGGCGTCGAAGGGGGTCATTCCCGCGAGCCAGTACGAGAACGCGCAGGCCAGCGTCAGGCTCAGATAGATCAGCCACAGGGCCTTGGCGGTTTCGGCAAGACGCGGTGCCAGCTTGTTGTCTTTCAAGGGTCCGGGGGTTTCGGCCTGGTAAAGCTGCATGCCGCCGACGCCGAGCATCGGCAGCAACGCCATGGCGAGCACGATGATCCCCATGCCCCCCATCCATTGCAGCAGTTGCCGATAGAAAAGGATCGACCGGGGCAGCGCGTCGAGGCCTGAAATCACCGTCGCGCCGGTCGTCGTCAGCCCCGAGATCGATTCGAAGATTGCATCGGTGGGGCTCAGCTCGAGGGCGAGCAGAAAAGGCAGGCAGCCGGCAACGCCGAGCACGCTCCAGAACAGCGTCACCACGAGAAAGCCGTCGCGAATCGTCAGCTCCCGCGAGATCCGGGCGGTCGCCCCCCACAGGCCGAGCCCGAGCAGGAACAGCAGGAGAAACGTGGAAAAGAACACCCCGATCGTGCCATCCCGGTACAGCAGCGACACCAGCGCTGGCGGCAAGGTTCCCAGCAGGCTGAACAGCATCAGCAGAATGCCGAGGATCTTGGTAATCATCGCAGGGTGCATGGCGGCTCAGAAGTGCGCGAAGCCTGCGCCGAACAGGCGCTCGACGAGGACGACGCTCTTGCGGTCGACGAGAAACAGGATGACGTGATCGCCGGCCTCGACCCGGGTGCTGTCGTGGGCGATGAGCACCTCGTCGTTGCGCACGATCGCTCCGACGGTGATTCCTTCGGGCAGATCCAGCTCGCGCAGTTTCCGGCCGATCACTTTCGACGAGCCGACATCGCCATGGACGACGACCTCGATCGCTTCGGCAGCGCCGCGGCGCAGCGAATGCACGTTGGCGAAGTCGGCGCGGCGCACCTTGGTCAGCACGCTGCCGATCGTCGCCTGCTGCGGCGAGATGGCGATGTCGATCTCGCCTCCCTGGATCAGGTCGACGTAGTTGGGGTTGTTGATGATCGCCATGACTTTTTTCGCGCCGAGCCGCTTGGCCATCATGCACGACATGATGTTGGCCTCGTCGTCATTGGTCAGCGCCGCGAACACGTCGGCATCCTCGATGTTCTCGCCGACCAGCAATTCGCGATCCGACGCCTCGCCATGCAGGACCAGGCTCCGGTCGAGTTTTCCGGTGAGGAAATCGCAACGCTGCTCGCAGCGCTCGACGACCTTGACCTTGTAGCGCGGCTCGAGCTGCTGCGCCAGCCGCAGGCCGATATTGCCGCCACCGGCGATGAAGACGCGGCGGTAGTTGCGGTCGACGCCGCGCACTTCGGCGATGCAGTCGGGAATGTCGCCTTGGGCGGCGACGAAGAACACCTCGTCTGCCGCCTTGATGACGGTCGAGCCTTCTGGCACGACGGGCCGGTTCTTGCGGAAAATCGCCGCGACCCGGGTGTCGACCGTCGGCATGTGCTCGCGCAACAGGCGAATTTCCTGGCCGACGAGGGGCCCCTCGGCAACCGCCTTGACTGCCACGAGCTGCACCTTGCCGTCGGCGAAATCAAGCACCTGCAAGGCGCCGGGAAGGTCGACAAGGCGCTCGATATAGTCGGAAACGATCATTTCCGGGCAGATGGGAGTGTCCACCGCGATGCCGTGCTTGCCAAACAGTGCGTCGCGGATGAACGAGGTCGAATGCACCCGGCAGATTTTCTTCGGCGTTCGATGCAACGCATACGCGACCCGGCAGGCGACCATGTTCAATTCGTCGCTTTCGGAAACGGCGATGAGCAGGTCGGCGTCTTCGACGCCAGCGTGTTCGAGCACGTCGGGATGCGAGCCGCGACCGCTGACGACCTGGATGTCCATGCCGCGCTTGAGCCCTTCGAGGCGCGTTTCGTCTCCATCGACGAGTGTCACGTCGTTGGATTCGGCCGATAAGGTCTCCGCCAGGCTGATGCCGACGGGATTCGCCCCCAGGACGATGATCTTCATGGCGAAATCGCGTGCATCATGCAAGCGCCTGACGGGTTGCCATTCAAGTTTTCTCCAACAGGCAGAAATGGAAGCCGTCGGGGCCATCGGCGCCTTCTGGCGTCAACTGCCTTCCATGAGCGCATTCTATTCCCCAATCGGCATCGATGCTTGCCGGTTTAGCATCGCTTGCGTTCGCGAGGAACCGCGCAACGACCTGCTCGTTTTCCCGGCGCAGCAGCGAACACGTCGTGTAGAGCAGCCGCCCTCCCGGCGCCAGACAATCCCAGAGCTTGCGCAACAGCTCGAATTGGCCGTTGGCGTGCCGGTCGATATCTCCCGGTCGCAGCAGCAACTTGATGTCGGGGTGGCGCCGGATCACTCCGGTTGCCGAGCACGGCGCATCGAGCAGGATGCGAGCAAAAGGGCGGGAATCCCACCACGTCGCCGGTTCTCTGGCATCGGCTGCGGCAAGCCGCGCCGCCAGGCCGAGCCGGTCGAGATTCTCCCGAATCATTGCCAGCCGCCGGGAGTCCCGGTCGAGCGCCAGGCAGTCCAGCTCCGGCATCGATTCGAGCAAATGGCAGGTCTTGCCGCCGGGCGCTGCACAGGCGTCGAGCACCCGGTCGCCCGGTTTCACGGCAAGCAAGCCCGGGACGAGTTGCGAAGCCTCGTCCTGCACGCTGAACACGCCATCGGCAAATCCCGGGATCGCCGACACCGGCACGGGCTTGTGCAAATACACTGCGGATCGAGCGAGCTTGCCGAGTTCGCATTCGAGTCCGGCCTGGCGAAGCAGGTGCATCGCGTCTTCCCGGGGGCTTTTGCGCTCGTTGACGCGCAAGGTCATCGGCGGGCGGAGATTGTTGCTGGCGAGGAGCTGCCGCCAGTGGCCGGGCCAGTCGGCGCGGATCGCTTCGGCCAGCCAGGGTGGATGGCTGAGCCGTGTCGCTTCGGGCTGCTGTTCGAGTTGCCCCTCGAGCGCTTCCCGGCGCCGCTGGTAGCTGCGCAAGACAGCATTGACAAGCGGTTGCGACCAGCCTTTGCCCATTCGGCCGGCAGCTTCGACGGTTTCGTGGACCGTCGCATGGCCGGGAATGGCCAGTTCGCGCAATTCGTGCAAGGCGCCCAGCAGCAGGTATTGCAAGTCGGAATCGCGTTTGCGCAAGGGCCGCTCGAGCAATTGCCCGAGCAGAAAGTCGAGCGACTCGTGATGGCGGCAAACTCCGTAGCAGATTTCCTGCAACAAGCCGAACCCGGGCTGGCCCCGATAAGGCGCGAGATGTTGCTCGAGGGCGCCTTTTTTCCGGGCGAGGCGGCTCAGGATGCGTGCAGCGGTGACGCGAAGCTCCATGGCTTGCTAGGCCGTTGCCGGGCCGTGGAAGCGCTCCCCGGCCTGGAACGGGGTCGCCGGCGAATTGCGCAGGGCGGCAACCGCCACCGGATTCTTGCCAGCAAGCTGCACGAGCTCGACTTGCAAGGCGCCGCTGCCGCAGGCGACGACCAGGCCCACCGGGCCGACGTGCAAGATCGTTCCTGGGGGCCCGTTCGCTCCCTCCCATGGCGCCGGACGGGTGCGCAGGATTCGCAGCCGATGCGACCCGAGCAAGGCAAACGCCGGCATCCGGCCGACCCCGGCCCGCACCTGGCGATCGATCGATTCCGCCGGTGCATTCCAGTCGATCAGGGCTTCGCTCTTGTCAAGCTTGTGGGCATACGTGGCCAGGCCGTGATTCTGTTGCCGCCGCTTCGCGAGCAGCTCGGGCAAGTGGTCGAGGCTGTGGCGCAATGCCTCGCAGCCGGCCGCGACGAGCTTCGCCTCGAGCGCGACGCGGTCGTCCCGGACGCCGATGGGAACCTCGCGCTGCAACACGATATCGCCGCTATCGAGGCCCTCGTCCATCAGCATGATCGTGATTCCGCTAGTCCGGTCGCCAGCGAGCAAGGCGCGTTCGATGGGCGCGGCGCCGCGCCAGCGCGGCAGCATCGAGGCGTGGACATTGATGCAGCCCTGCTGCGGCAATGCGAGAATCGAGCGGGGCAGAAGCAGTCCGTAGGCCGCGACCACAAGAACGTCGAGAGCGAAAGACGCGAGTTCCCGCGCCTCGGCTTCGCCACGCAGGCTGACCGGCTTGCGCAAGGGCAGACGATGCTTTTCGGCGAGCTCGGCGACGGCGCTCGGTCGCAGCTTGCGACCGCGACCGGCTCGCCGGTCGGGCTGGGTGTAGACCGCCACCACTTCGTGGGGGGAGTCGAGCAGGGCGGCGAGCAGGGCGGCGGCGAAGGCCGGGGTTCCGGCAAAGCCGAGCCGCAATGCCGGTTGCGGATTCAGGCGGACTTCCTTTGCTCTTTCAGAAGCTTGCCGCGGATTCGCTGGCGCTTCAGCGGGGTCAGATAGTCGACGAACAGCTTGCCGTCGAGGTGATCGATTTCGTGCTGGATGCAGACCGCGAGCACGCCTCGCGCCTCGAGCTCGAAGCTTTTGCCGTGCTGGTCCTGGGCGCGAACGCGAATCGCCCGAGGGCGGCGGACTTCCTCGAAAAATCCCGGTACCGACAGGCAACCTTCCTGGTGCTCGTGCAGCTCCTGCTCGATTACCTCGAATTCTGGATTGGCGAACACTTGTGGACTATCCTTTTCCCCGGAAAGGTCGAGCACGAGCAAGCGCTGATGCACGTTGACCTGAGTCGCGGCGAGGCCGATCCCTTCGGCCTGGTACATCGTTTCGAGCATGTCCTCGACCAGGGTGCGAAAGCGCTCGTCAAAAACCGTGACCGGTGCCGCGACCTTGCGCAGTCTCGGATCGGGAAATTCCAGAATCGGCAGTTGTGCCATGATTTTTTCGTCAAACCGTCTTGCAAACCGCCTTGCGGGCCGTCTTGCCAATTGCGTCGGGTCTTCGGAAACGACCCTGCGAAACACACCAAGCGAACCAAGTGAAAGAGTATAGCAGCCTGGGGAAATATTGCGCCATGGAAGATCCCTTGCTCACCGACTACCTGGGCCTCGTGCATCACGAAGCGTTCAGTGCCGGAATTCTCGCCCGGACGCTTGGCGAACTCGGTTCCTTGAGCAGCTTGCGGCTGATGCGCGCCGAAGTGCTTCGCGAAGCCGGGTTCGGCAAGCGGCAAATCGCCGCATTGCTGTCAAAAGGCCTGTTTCATTCTCGCAGCCGCAAGGCCGAGGCGGACCTTGCCTGGTCCGCCAGGCCCGGTCGCAGCATCATCCATTTCGAATCGCCGCTGTATCCCGTGCTGTTGCGCGAAATCGCCGCGCCGCCGCCGGTGCTGTATGTCGAAGGCGAGGCGTCGTGCCTGAACGACGCCTGTCTCGCGCTGGTAGGCAGTCGGCGCTGCACCTCCTATGGACGCCGCCACGCCCACTGGCTCGCCCACGAATTGAGCCGGGCCGGGCTGCTCATCGGCTCGGGGATGGCTTTGGGGATCGACGCTGCGGCGCATCAGGGAGCGCTTGCCGCTGGCGGGCGCACGGTGGCGGTGCTGGGAGCGGGGGTCGATGTCTGCTATCCCGCACGCAACCGCGAACTGCGCGAGCAGATTCGCTGCCAAGGCGCACTGGTTTCGGAGTTTCCGCCGGGGACGCCGCCGGCCCGGGCCAATTTTCCGCGTCGCAACCGCATCATCAGCGGCCTGGCCGTCGGCGTTGTGGTGGTCGAGGCGAGCTTGCGCAGCGGCTCGCTGGTCACCGCCAAGCTCGCCTTGCAGCAGAACCGGGAAGTTTTCGCCATGCCCGGCCCGATCTCGAGCCCGGTCTCCCAGGGCTGCCATCAACTGCTTCGCCAGGGCGCCGCTCTCGTTGCATCCGTCGAGGACGTCGCGCGCGAGCTGCCGGGAATCATCGCTGCCGCGAAGAACGAGTCTGACGCCATGCAAGCCGCAGCAGCGGGCCGCCATCCCGGCCTTGCGCCAGAGAACGCGACACTGCTCGCCGCTCTCGATGAATCGGGCTCGCTCCCGGAAACCCTGGCGGTCAAAACCGGGCTTTCCCCACAGCAACTCGCCGTGCAACTGCTCGAGCTCGAGCTGTCCGGCGCCATCACCAGCAAAGGTGGCCGCCACTTCCGCGCCTAAGCGGCGGCCGATTCCGGCAGCACCGGTGCAAAGCCCGCCGACAGCCCTGCAAGCTGCGTGTAGCGCTCAGCTTTGGAGTGGCAGCCTTCGGTGGCATAATGACGATGAGTCGCAGCGAGGGCCAAGTCGATTTTGCAGCACTTCGGCAACGAATCGGTGGCCGCGTGAAAGAAATCGCCGAGAAATGCGGTCTCAACTAGCATGGCAAGCGTCGAGCCCGAAAGCCGCAGCTCGGTCCCAACCGCCTTGCGGCCCTTGGGCAACGTGGCATCGG
Organism: Gammaproteobacteria bacterium; assembly: GCA_007571115.1. Taxonomy (GTDB): domain Bacteria; phylum Pseudomonadota; class Gammaproteobacteria; order Pseudomonadales; family Pseudohongiellaceae; genus UBA9145. The sequence continues at coordinate 7,373 of RKSA01000122.1, read as the reverse complement.
TAGCGTGAGCGGCTTGTAAAAGCCGAGGCAGGCAATGGCAGCATCATGACCTACCATCGTTACCAGCATCCTCTGATCGAGGAGGCTCTTTGTGAGTTTGGCTCCAAGCCGGCTCGTGAAAGGGATGCCACCCTTGGAGAAAAACTAGGGACGGACCTGCAGATGGCTTTTGCGGCGGAACCACTGGAAGACGGAATGCCGCATCCCGCAGAGGATATGATCCGGGAAGCATTGCAGCTTGCCGATCAATGGGATGTGCTGAACTCGTTGCGGGCCGTCGTTCTGGATTCTGACTCCTCCAGTTTTGCCGCCTCGGTGTTGCGCTGTCTTGGGCGGCAACCCTTTCCAGGGGTGCCTTCCTGGCGCGCAGATTTTGTGCAATCAGCGCTGGCGTCGAATAGCCTGGAGCTTCGAGACGCTGCGGCACAAGCTGCCGAGCAATGGGGCGACAGCGCAATGCGCGAAGTGCTTGAGGGCCATAGCGAGCCCGTAAGGTGGCTGCGTGACTATATCCTCGAGGTGATCCAGGACATTTCGCATAGGCAGGCATGATGTTCGTTGCACGAAGAATCTCGCTGGCAAAATGGCCGCAACATCCTAGGCAGTGCGCAAGCATCTCCGCAGATGCCGTTACTGGAGACTTGCGAACGCAAGGCAACGCACTGTCCTTCTGGCGATGCAAGACGGGTGAAGACGGTGATATCGATCAGGCGGTCTTGGCGATTGCCGCAGCAAGCCAGCGCCTCGACAAGATAGACATTGTCTGGCTCGCAGACGAGGAAATGCAGGCAGACGGTCAAATCGTCATGAAGACACTTGGGCGAACGCCGATTACAGACCTTGCCGGAATGCACGTAGACATACGCGAACTCGATTATCACCGGCTAGGCAAGGTGGCCCAGCGGGTGGCGGCGGCAATCGAGGAAAACCGATATCGTCGCGTGAGCAAGGCGCGTGCAAGAGAGCTTCTGGCAAGCGCGGTTCAGCAGAAGCGTGTATTGATCGGGGCGCTTGCCGACAAGCTTCGGCGCGAAATCGGTCGTCAGTAAGGTCTCAGCGACTGCTTCGTCATGTTGCTGCAGGGCGCATAAATGCCAGTTTAAGCGAATCTGGACACTTGCGCGTGGCAGCATCGGCTAGCGGGAGCGGAGCATGGAAAGGTATTTGTTCACGTTGGCTTGCGCTGCGGCCTCGTAGCGCTTGCGGAAGAAATCCGTATGGAAAAACGACGCCCGATCGTGCAGGGACTCCATGAAGCGCACCTGTTGTGCGCGGAACCGGTCTTCGCTGAAATCGCCGGAACAGTGCGCTTCGGCGCGCAATTTCGCGGTGTCGCCGGCGAAGTCTTGCCAGCCCTGCCCGAATCCGGCGAGGTCGATGTCGAGCATGTAGCTTTCGTCGCGGGTCGCCGGCATTTCGAAATGCCGGGTCAGCAGGATCAGGCGGTAGACCTTGTAGCGAAAGCTCGCTTCGCCGCAGTTGCCGGCGAGCCGGGCAAACAGGTCGGCGCTGCGCAATTCGTTGTCCTGGGGTGGCACGTCGTAAATGATGTCGTGGAACCACAGCGCCATTTCCACCGCGTCGGGCTCGTCCATCCCAGTGCTCGCAGCATCGAAATGCCCCAGGCAACAGTCGATGTGGCCCGAGGCGTGATAGCTTCGATGGGGCTCTTCGTAACGTGCCTGCAAGCCGTCAAAAACCTCGCTGCCGCGATCGTCTCCCATGCATCGCAGCCAAAGGCCGGAAAATCGGTTCCTGTCCATGCGGGCAAGCATAGCAACTTTTTTGCGGTTGCAAGCCATGCTTCGTGAAAACGTCGTCGCGGTCGGCTTCGCGCGGCTCGGCGGCGTCTTGAAGTCGATCATGGTTTCTCCGAGGCTTGCTGCGGGGGCCTTGCTCGCCTTGCTCGTTGCTGCGCACTGGCTCGATCTCGCTGCCATCGAAATCTCCAGAACGAGAGGCTTCGACCTGTACCAGAACATGCTTCCGCGTCAGGCGCCGGAGCAATATGCAGTGCTTGTGGCGGATATCGACGAAGCAAGCCTCGCGGCCTACGGGCAATGGCCCTGGCCGCGCACTCTGGTGGCGCAGCTCGTGCTTGCCCTGCGCGAGGCGGGCGCTCTCGCCATCGGCTTCGACGTGGTGTTCGCCGAGGGCGACCGGACGTCTCCGGAATTTGCCTCGCGCTTCTGGGCCGGGCTCGACGACGCAACGTTCGGTTCCTTGCAGTCGCTGCCGCGCAACGATGCCACCCTCGCCGAGGTCATCCGGCAGTCACCGGTCGTGCTCGGCCAGTCGGTCGCCACCGAGGTGCCGCCAAGCGACGGGCAGCGGCCCCCGCCGCGAACTTCGGCGAACACGATCGGCGACGTGCATCTGTATCTGCCACGATATCCGTCGCTGGTGCGAAACATCGCCGACCTCGAGGAAGCGGGGCAAGGGCACGCCATTTTCAGCCTCATTGCCGAATCCGATGGCATCGTGCGGCGCGTGCCAGCGGCAATGCTCGTGGCCGACACCGTCGTTCCCACGCTGGCGCTGGAAACCTTGCGCGTGGCGACGGGAACGCGCTCGATCGACGTTCGCGCCGGAGCGTATCATGGCATCAACGCCCTGCGAGTCGCCGGCATCGAGATCCCCACCGATACCCTCGGCCGCATCTGGGTGCCATATGCCCGGCGAGACCCCGCGAGATACCTCTCGATCCGCGACATTCTCACTGGCACCGTCGACGCCAGCGTGATCCGCGGTCGCATCGTGCTCGTCGGAACTTCAGCGACCGGGCTGTTTGACTTGCGCGCGACGCCCCTCGAAGGCGCGGTGCCTGGCGTCGAAGTCCACGCGCAACTGATCGAGGCGATTCTTGCCGAGGATTATCTGGTTCGCCCCGACTGGGTTCCCGCCACCGAAGTGCTGACGACCTTGCTTGCCGGTCTCGCCATGATCCTGGTGATCCCGATGCTTGGCGCTTTCGCGGTGATGGCCGCGAGTCTTGGCGTGGTGGCGATGCTGGCAGGGGGTTCCTGGCATCTGTTCGTCGAATACGGCGTGCTGTTCGATGTGGTCTACTCGGTTTTTGCCACCTTGCTCATCATCGGAGTGCTCGTGTTCGGCAACTATTTCCGCGAACAGACGGATCGGCTGCAGATCCGCGGAGCTTTCGCGCAATACCTCTCCCCGACCCTCGTCGAACAGCTCGCCTCGAACCCCAAGGCGCTCGAGCTCGGCGGCGAAACCCGGGAAATGACGGTCATGTTCTGCGACATTCGCGGATTCACCACGATTTCCGAGCAGCACAAGAATGACCCCCAGGAGTTGACGGCCCTCGTCAACAGCTTGCTGACGCCTCTGACCCAGGCGGTGCTCGACCACGGCGGAACGATCGACAAGTACATCGGCGATTGCGTCATGGCGTTCTGGAACGCGCCGCTGCAAGAGCCCGAACATCGACTTCGCGCCTGCGATGCAGCCTTGGCGATGCAGCGGGCGCTGGCGGAAATCAACCGGCAACGTGGCGATGCCCAGCAGTCGCTGGCGATCGGCATCGGCATCAACACGGGAACCGTCGTGGTCGGCAATGTCGGTTCCGCGATGCGGTTCGACTACTCGGTGCTCGGCGATGCCGTCAATCTCGCTGCGAGGCTCGAAGGCCAGACCAAGGCCTATGGCGTCAACATCATTCTTGGCGAGGAGACTGCTGCCGGGCTCGGCTCGAACGCGGCGACTCTCGAGCTCGACCTGATCCAGGTCAAGGGCAAGTCGCAAGGGGTGCGGATCTTTGGCTTGATCGGCGCTGCCGAACTCGCGGCGAGCGCTAGTTTCGAGCGCCTGCGCGACCGTCACGAGGAGTTGCTGCGGCTTTATCGGGGCCGTGAATGGGACGAAGCCGCAGCGCTAGCGCGGGAATTGCGGCAGCCGCAGCCAGCCAAGGACTCTGCGACCGAATCCGCTGCGGCTTGGCGCCAGGACTATTACGGGCTCATGTTGGAGCGCATCGGCGAGTATCGCGCGGCGCCGCCGCCGGAACGCTGGGATGGCGTGTATCAGGCGCGCTTCAAGTAGCTGTGCTAGCGCAACGCCTCCGGAGTCAGCTCTCCAGTCGACAGCAGCAGCCGCAACAGGGCGAGTTGCAGTTCGAATTCGGCGTCGGCGAGCGAAATTCGCGCGTCAAAAGTGCCGGATCGGGCATCAAGCACGTTGATCGCCGTCTCCTGCCCCGCTTCACGCAAGGTCACGCGGGCGTCGAAAAGCTCGCTGGCGAGCGTGCTCGCATTTTCCAGAAGCTCGACCCGGCGCCGCGCCGTTGTCAGGTCGTCAAAAGCGCGTCGAACGTCTTCCTCGACTCGCAGGCGCACGTCTTCGGCGGAAAAGCGTGCTTCATCGCGGCGCGCCCGGGCCGCCGCCACCCGCGATCGCGTTTTGAGACCGTCGAACACGGTCCACGTCATCGATAGCAGCACCGAATAGTCATCGCCGCGGCCTTCGAGCCCGGCGCGGTCCTCGTCGCTGTTGGCCTGGCCGATCAGGTCGAACTGCGGCCAGCGGTCGGCCGCAACCCGGCGCGTTTCCTCGTAGGCCATTTCGATCTGCCGCGCCGCGATCAGCAAGTTGAGGTTTTCGGCCAAGGCGGCGTCCAGCGCGTCCGCCAATGTTTCGGCTGCCGCTTGCTCGGGGAACTCGGGAGCGATCATGGTCTGTGGCGTGGCGGCTATGCCGAATGCGCGGCGATAGCGCGCCTCGGCGCGCCGCAACGCACCCTGGTATGCCACGAGGCGTTCGGAGGCGAGTTGCAGGCGCGTTGTCGCCAGCAGCACATCGATCGCCATTCCCGAACCGCGGCTGACGCGCTCGTCTTCGAGCCCGAGCTGGGTCTGGATGATCTGCCGGTTCTCGGTGGCCAACTCCACGAGTTCGGACTGGCGCAGCACGTCAATCCAGGCCGTTGCGGCCTCGAGCGTCACTTGCTGGCGGATGAATCGCACATTGAGCGCCGCAACTTCCTCGGCAATCCGCGCCACGGCGAGATTGGCCTGGTTGCGCTGGCCGGAAAACAGGTTTTGAGTAACGACCAGCGAGGCGGTTCGCCGAGTCAGGTCGGAGCGCGAGTCGTCGCCGCGCAAGCGGCGGCTCGCCGGCGTGTCGAGGCGTTCCGGGCCGGTATCGGCGCCAAGCGAAACCGTCGGCAGGAATTCGCCTCGCGCGACACCGACCTCCTCGCTCGCCGCAGCCAGACGCTGTTCGGCAGCGGCGATTCGCGGATCGGCTTGCAGTACACGCTCGAGCTCTTCGTGGAAACTCTGGGCGGCGACATGGGGAATCGCCATCAGGCAGCCCAAGCCGCAAAGCGACAGCCCGGGCCATTTCAGCAAGCTCGAGCGAACCCCGGGCATTGCCGAGCGAGCACTCAAGATGCCGCCCAGATCCCGAAAGGCCGTTCGCGTTTTCCCGCGACTGTCTTCCTTTCGACCTTTCGATTCGCGATATTTGCCCATGCGGCCAAGCTCCCGCAACATCAAGCATTTTGCCAGACGACCTTGTACTATAGTTCGAGTCGTCGCGCAACAGGATTTCGCATGGCTGCAGCCGGGCTCGCGATGGCAGCTTGCCGAGGCCTGGCGAGGCGCAGTGGCGCGACCAGCGCCGACAAGACAGTGGCAAGGAGCAAGAGGTTCGGTTCGTCATTTTGCGCTGAATCCGCTAGACTCGGATTTGCCAGACGAAGGAGCAGGCGAAACAATGCAGTGCCGCGAGCCGCCTGAACACGGCTTGCCCTGTAGCGCGTTGGGCGGCGTGGCACTCGGAGGTTGATGGCCATGTTTGTTGAAATGAATCTTGCCAACGTCGTCTATTCCCGCGACGGGGACGACCTGGTTCTTGCGGCGCCCGATGGCGCCACCACGACGATATCGGGCTATTTTGCCCAGGCGGTCCTCGAAGACCTGGAAGGGCTGCATGGAGCGATGCTGCCGGGAAGCGTGGTCGCCTCGCTGGCCACGCCGCCCGAGGCAGCGCTCGACCTGGGAGCGCCGATCGGCGTGGTCGAATTCGTCGAGGGCGCAGCCACCGCCACCTTGCCGGGGGGCAATGTCATCGCCCTGTATGCCGGCGATGCGGTGTTTCAGGACACGCTGATCGAATCCCATGGTAGCGGCTCGGTCGGGATCGAGCTGCTCGACGGTTCCACGGTCAACGTGTCGAGCAATGGCCGTCTTCTGCTCGACGATTTCGTCTACGACGCGGCCACCCAGTCCGGAACGAGCGCCATGACGGTGCTGCGCGGAGTCATGGCGACCGCCACTGGCGAAATCGGCGCCAACAATCCGGAAAACGTCGATTTGCGCTCGCTCGTGGGGACCATCGGCATTCGCGGCACGACCCTGGTCATCGAGGTCGACGGGCTTGGCGAAGTCGAGATCACAGTCGTCGAGGGAAGCGTCGTCGTGACTCTTTTCAATGGCGACATTTTCGAGCTCGACGAGGAAGGCGAATTCGTCTCGGTCGATTCGCTCGGCAATGCGACAGTCGTTGCGGGAGGAGACGAGCGCATCGCGCAATTGATCCAGGACACCGGCTTCATGGCCGCCCTCGATCGCATCCGCAACGAGCTCGACGGCTCGGGGCTCGCGCCTCCGCCGCCCGACAACGGCATGGTGCCCGGGTCGACCGGCGAAACCGACGTCGAACCTCCAGCCCAGCCTCCTGCCGACCCGAATTCCGCAACGGGGCCGAACACCGATTCCCCAACGACGGAAACCACGACCGAGCCGGGCCAGCAAGCGGCCCAGACCGAAGGGGCCCAGCCTCCGGCCACGGTCTTGCTGGTGAACGCCGCGCCGGTCTTCGCTAGCGAGAGCTACACTTTTTCAATCGACGAAAATCTTTCCGGCGACGCAGTGATCGTTGGCGTCGTGGAAGCGACCGATAACGAACTCGACCCCCTGACTTTCTCTCTCGTTGAAGAAGATGGTCCTGGCGGTCTGTGGCAAATCGACGAAACCAGCGGCGAGCTGCGCTATGCCGGTCCCGGCGAGGATTTCGAGAGCGACACGACAGCATATACCTTGACGGTTCGTGTCAGCGACGGCGGCTTGCACGCCGACGCCACGGTCACGGTCTCGGTCAACAACGTCAACGACAACGCCCCGGTCTGGGAGCAGGGCTCGTACAGCTTCTCCCTCGCCGAGAACGCCTCGGGCGCTAGCGCCCCGATCGATCTCGGCAATGTCGGCGCCGATGATGCCGACGGCGACTCGATCCGCTTTGCGATCGCCGGCGGCGGTGGCGGCTTTGCCATCGATTCGCTCACCGGCGCCTTGCAATACGTCGGCGCCGGCGAGGACTACGAGTCGGTCTCCTCGCGCACCTTCACGCTC
>RKSA01000082.1 GCA_007571115.1 Gammaproteobacteria bacterium | reverse complement strand
CGCCTCTTGCCGTCGGCGAGGAAGTCAAGATCGACTTCTTCACCAATGCCATGAAACTCGATACCGGAGTCGAGCTCGAGGCCGGTTCGGCATACGCCTTGCGAATCGCCACCTTGAGCAACTGGATCGACCTCGACATCGAAGCGAACGAGGCTGGCGGGAAGCTCGACGAACGCGGCTTCGGCAACAGCCTGATGCGCTGGGAGTGGATGGGGTACCTGCGGCGCTCCAGGGAGCACAACTGGTTCGAGCTGATGCTGCATCAGCCGGCTTGCCCGCGCGCAAGCCTCGTGGGAGTGTCCGAGCTGGCCTTCGATGCGGCAAGCGGCGAATACCGCTTCACCGCCACCTGCGATGGCAAGCTGGCCCTGTTCGTCAATGACAGCGTCGGCCGCTACGGCGACAACGCCGGCTATGCGAACATTTCGCTGAGCAGGCTCGACTGAGCGGCCCGGAAGAGAGGCGAGAGGAACGAGAGAGGAGAGAAACCATGCATACCATGCGGCAAATTCTCGAACGCAAGCAGAACCGGCAGATCTGCTCGATCCGCCCTGAAGCGAGCGTCTACGACGCGATCAAGCTGATGGCCGACCGCCGGGTCGGCGCCTTGCTGGTGCTGTGCGGGACCGAATTGCAGGGGATCATCTCGGAACGCGACTACGCGCGCGAGGTCATCCTGAAGGGGCGCGCCTCCCGGGATACCCGGGTAGAGGAGATCATGACGCGCAAGGTGCTGTCGGTGTCTTCCCCGGAAACCGTCGACAAGGCCTTGAGCCTGATGACCGACAACCACATCAGGCATCTGCCGATCGTCGACGATGGCACGGTCACGGGGATCGTTTCGCTCGGCGACCTGGTCAAGGACATCATGAGCGACCAGCGCGCGACGATCGAACAGTTGCAGAGCTATATTCGCGGCTAAGGTTGCGGCAAGGTTGCTGCCAGGATCGCGACTAAAATCGCGGCTGATGTCACAGCTAAAGCCGCGACTGCTCGATGCGGAAACCACCGCCGGGGTCCGCGACGAAGCGCAGCCGCTGGTTGATACAGCCAGGCTGCTCGCCGGGGGCGTGGCTGACGTAGATCAGCCGCGTCGGAGCCTGCGCAGCGATCAGCTCGAGCGTTCCGAGAATGAAGTCGCGATGGAAATCGTCGAGCCCGACGCAGGGCTCGTCGAGGACCAGGATGTCGGGCTGTTTCACCATCGCCCGGGCGAGCAGCACGAGCCGCTGCTCGCCGAAGGACAGATGGTGGTAGAAATCGGCAGCGAGATGACCCGCGCACAGCGTTTCAAGCCAGGCCCGGGCGTGCTCGTGCTCGCTGCCGCCGCTGTCGTCGTAGAGCCCCACCGAGTCGAAAAATCCCGACACCACGACGTCGAGCACTCTCCAGCCCTTGACGTAGCGGTTGTGCAATTCGTTGGAGACGACGCCGAAACGGCGCTTGATATCCCAGACGGTTTCGCCGCTGCCCTTGCGCCGACCAAACAGGTAGACCTGCTCGCCGTAGCCGAGATGGTTCTCGCCGTCGATCAGGCCGAGCAGGGTCGACTTGCCGCAGCCGTTTGGCCCCTCGATGAGCACGTGATGCCAGGCTTCCATGACCCAGTGGACATCGCATAGCACTTGCAAGTCGCCATAGCCGGCATTGACGCCGCGCAACTTGATCAGCGGGCTGCTTTTCCCCTCGATTTCCCCGATTCCCCCGATACCGGCATCCTTCTTGCCATCGCCGCCGGAATCAGCCGACGGGCGCTGCATCGCTGGAGGCATGGGAAGCCTGGAGGGAATCGCGTGGCGGCGGCGGAAAGCTTGCGCGGCCTGGGCGAAAGCGGCTTCGTCCATGGGGCCCTGGCTGACCGCACGCAACCGTTCCATGACGAGCAGATGCGTTGCCCCTGGGAAACGGTCCTGGGCGCGGCGACACAAATGCAGGCTCGCGCAATTCTGCCCGAGATGCGCAGCAATGACCGACTGGAGCCGCTCGCGGGAGTCGCGATCGACGGCTTCCAGCGGCTCGTCGAAAATCAGCAGCCGCTGGCGGCCTTGCTGCTGGCCGTACAGCGCGCGGGCGATGAGTCCGCGACGAATCTGGCCCGAGGAAAGGAAGCGGATTCCCTGCTCGAGCAGGCCACCCAGGCCGAGCTCGGCGACGAGAGCATCGAACAGCCTGCCGTCTTGCTCGGCGATCGTGCGGGCAGCACGGATCAAGGCTGCCAGTGTGGTTCCCTGGTCTTGCGCGTCGGCTTGGAAATCGCTGACATCGAGGCGTTCGTCACGTCGCCAGAGGCGTTGCTGCTCCTCGAAGGAGACCGTCAGGATGTCCCGGGCGGGATCGAAGCCAGCGGCGTAATGCACATGGCTGCGGCTTTCGCGCAGCCGCCCGCGAATCAGCTCGGCGAGCAGGGACTTGCCGGCGCCATTGGGGCCGAACACGCACCAATGTTCCCCTGCAGCAATTTCGAGATGATCGATCTCGAGCAGGCGGCGGCGCGCGATGCGGCAACGCGCATTGGCGATTCGGCACAAATTCGGCACAACGTCAGGACCGCAAAAACGTCAGGAGCGCAAATAGGAAGCGCCGTTCACGTCGATGATGGCGCCGCTGCTGAATTCGGCGCCTTTGGAAGCGAGAAACAGCACGGCGTGGGCGACCTCCTCGGGCTCGGCGACGCGGTTGAACGGGCTTTGGCCACGAATTTCCTCGCCTTCCGGGCCGTTCAGGTGATCCGCGACGAGTTCGGTGTTGACAAATCCCGGCGCCACCGCGGCAACGAAAATACCGTGGGGCGCCAGCGCCACCGCGAGCGACTGGCTCAGCGAATTGAGCGCCGCCTTGCTCGCGCCGTAGGCGGGCTTCAAGGGCTCGCCGCGAAATGCTCCCCGGGAGCTGACGTTGACGATTCTGCCGCCACCGGCCGCAATCATGTGCCGCGCCACCAGGTAGCAGAGATTGGCCGGGCCGAGCAGGTTTGTCGCGATGGTCTGGCGCCAGGCGTCCTGCCATTCGCGATACGACACCTCGGCAAGGCGATGGTAGATGCCGATACCGGCGTTGTTCACCAGGATATCGATTCCGCCGAGTGCGGCAAGCGCCCGCTCAACGCCCTTCTCGGCCGCAGCGGGGTCGGCGACGTCGAAGGCGAGCGCAACATGCCCCTGCCCTGGCAACTCGGCCAAGGCCGCATCGGCTGCGGCCCGATCGTGCCTATACACGATCGCGACCGCAGCGCCAGCCCGGGCAAAGGCCATCGACACGGCCTTGCCGATTCCCCGGGATCCCCCCGTGACCAGAACCTTTTGCCCTTGGAAATTCATCGCATGTCTCGCCATCGCGAAAAAAATGGCAATTTTCCTTGCCTGCCGGGCCACAGGCTTATATATTCGACCGGCCAGCGCCGGAATTGAATTGGTCGGCGCTGGCCTTTGCAATTTGGCGGCTTTCTGTGGCAGCCTACGGCCTGCGATGGCGGCCTGTGGCGGCAGCCTGTCGCAATTTTGACGATTTCGCAGAATAACGAGGCAAGGAAATGACCCAGGAAACGCAATTTGTGCTGAACAGCTTCTCGTTCCTCATCTGGGGCGTGCTGATCATGTGGATGTGCGCCGGATTCACAATGCTCGAATCCGGCTCGGTGCGGACCAAGAACGCGTCGGTGATCTGCCTGAAAAATGTCGGGCTGTACGCCATCGCCGGGCTGATGTTCTACCTCGTCGGCTACAACCTGATGTACGTTGACGTGGGGAACCTGATCGGCAGCCTGCGCCTCGGCTACGGCGCCTCCGCAAGCGAAGCCGCCTTGCTCGGCGGCGATGCCGGCGCCTCGGCCACGGTGCTCGACAATGGCAATTCGGTGATGTCCGACTGGTTTTTCCAGATGGTCTTCGTCGCGACCACCGCGTCGATCGTTTCCGGAACCCTCGCCGAACGCGTGCGGCTCTGGTCGTTTTTCATTTTCGTCACGGTCTTGACCGGGTTCATCTATCCGGTGATCGGCGCCTGGACCTGGGGCGGAGGCTGGCTGAGCCAGATGGGCTTCCAGGACTTTGCCGGCTCGACGGTGGTGCATTCGACCGGTGGCTGGGCGGCCCTGGCGGGCGCCATCGTGGTCGGCGCCAGACATGGCAAGTTCCGCGAAGACGGCTCGGTAAGGGCGACTCCTCCTTCCAACGTCCCCGTGGTGACCTTGGGAGTGTTCATTCTCTGGATGGGGTGGTTCGCTTTCAACGGCGGTTCGCAACTGGCGCTAAGCGGCGTGGCCGATGCGGTCGCGATCAGCAACATCCTGGTCAACACCAATCTGGCTGCGTGTGGCGGCTTTGTCGCGGCGATCGTGATCTCGCGGCCGCTGCTGGGGCGGGTCGATCTGTTGGCAAGCCTGAACGGCGCGATCGCCGGCCTGGTGTCGATTACCGCAGGGCCTGATATCGTTGCCCATTATTGGGCTATAATCATCGGCGCGGTCGGCGGCTCGATCTGTGCGCTCGGCATGAAGATGCTCGAACACCTGCGGATCGATGACGTGGTTGGCGCGGTTTCCGCTCACCTGTTGGCTGGCATCTGGGGTACTCTTGCGGTTTGTATCGTCGCAGGGGGCAACTTGCTGGTACAATTGGCCGGAGTGGCTGCGGTTGGCGCCTTTGCGTTTTCCGCCTCGATGCTGGTCTGGCTGGCGATTCGGCAGCTCATGGGCGTGCGGGTAGGCATCGATGTCGAGCGTCATGGCCAGGACGTGGCGGAGTTGGGGATCGAGGCATACCCCGAGTTTGTGGTGTTGCAGGATCCGGAGGAAGTGTAGCCCTCGCTTGGTGCATCAGTGCAGCGGACTCGGCCGACGAGGCCGGTCCCGGCACGAGAGCGGTTGGACGCAGTCGGAAATGGAGCGACAGAATGATTGAGGTCAACAAATGATAGAGGTCAACATAGAGAGGCAGGACGATATCCTGGCGGCTCTGATAACGGGAAGGATCGATGGCTCGAACGTCATGCAGTTCGAGGAATCGATCAAGGATGCCATCGAAGAGGGTGACCGCGCCGTCGTGCTCGACATGGAGAATCTCACCTATATCAGTTCTGCGGGCCTGCGGGCAATCCTGATGACGGCGAAGACGCTGCAGAACCGCAATGCGAAGTTCCTGCTTTGCTCGTTGTCGAAGTCGATTCGGGAAGTGTTCGAGGTGAGCGGATTCGACAAGATCATCAACATCCAGCCAGACCGTGCCCAGGCTCTCGCTGCCATCGGCGCCGAGTAGCGCTCGCGCTGCGGGCAGTGCGAGCGCCTGATCGCGTTCCAGCCTCAAACTTCGAGTTGCGGGACTCTCGCTCCTCATCGCCTTTCAGTCGGCTTTTGACCTCAGCCGGCTTTTAGCTGACGGCTTTTGGCTAACGGCCTTTAGCTAAGGGCCTTTAGCTAAATGCCCTCCTGGTAGCCAACGGCCCTGGCAACTAACAACAGGTCTGGTAGCGGGCCGGGCAACGGGCTTGGCGGTGGGTCTGAAACCGGGCTTGAAAATGCTTAGTCCGACGCCGCGAACTTCTTTGCAAGCACCACGACGTTCCTGCCATCTTCCCTGCGATAGCTGACCTCGTCCATCATCTGGTGGACGAGAAAGATTCCGAGCCCGCCAGGGGTCCGCTCCTCGAGGCTCGAATCGGTATCGGCGGCCATCGGGTCCGAGTTGGTGAGGTCGAACTGCTCGGCGTCGTCCTCTATGCGGATTTCCAGCCGGTCGCCTTCGATGCGCAAGTCGATGCGTATCTGGTGCTCGCCATCATCGCTGTAGCCGTAGCTGATCGTGTTGGTAAGCAACTCGTCAAGCGAGAGATTGACCTGGTAGGCCGCTGCCTCAGGAATGCCGTGCCTGCCACAGAATTCTTCGACCTGACCGGCAATGACAGCCAACTCCTTGAGATCGTTCCTAACTCTGATGCTTGATTCAGGTACGCTCAACTCTCCGGCTCCTTGGTAACACGCCTGGCTTGTGCCGCCCGGTACGTTGATCGTATCACGTGGCGGCCTGTTTTCTCAAAAACCCTGCTCAAGATCCTGCTCAAAACCCCGTGCAAAAGCCCGCGCTCAAAAACTCGCGGTGAATTGCACCCAGGCCTTGTCGACGTCGCTGGCATGGGTCTCGGGGTCGTAGGTAGCGTACTTCAACAGCAGGGAATAGTTGTCGTTGATGACGTACCGCCACGAAACGTCCCACTCCCGGCCGTACCGCGCGCTTCCCGCACTGGCGCGGAAATCGTGCCAGCTCAGGGTCAGCCCGCGACCGGTCAGGGTCAGGTAGGTGTCTTCGACACCTGGGCCAGGGATCGTCAGGAAGCGGTCGGTCCAGCCCTGGAACTTGTGCAAGGTCGCCAGCGGCGTGCGGAACATCATCCCCGGCTTGCCGAGCTCGCCGTCGAATGCCGCATGGCCCGCGAGCAGGCGGAACTCGCCCGTGTCGACACCCGCTTCGAGCAGCAAATGCCCAGCCTCGTAGGGTATCGGATTGTCACCGTGATCGTGCTGCCGCGCATATTCGAGGTGGAGCGGGAAGTTCCATCGCTCGCCTTGCAGTATCCGGGCAAAACGCGCGCCAAGGGTGCGGTTGGAAAGCGCTGCAGCGTTTTCCAGGTCGATGGCGTGGTAGTACAGCGAGAGCGTGCCGCCGATGGCCAAGTCGATGTCGGCGTGCAGCAGGTGGCTGTTGCTGTCGTAGTAGTCGCTGGGGATACCGTTCTCGGGGCCGAAAATCCGCGAAACGCCAAGCACGTAGCTGTAATGCAGATCGACTCCCGGAAACGCTTCGCTGACGACGGTGAGCGCATCCATGGTCTGCTCGTTCTGCCGCCATGCGACTCCGCCGACGAAACGCTGTTCGCCAAGATTGATCCGTTGCCGGCCGAGCCTGACATGGCCGCGGTCGTTGCGGAAATCGACGTAGGCCTGATTGACGTGGCTGCCATCGGGGTCGGCCACGAGAGGGAGCTCGCTCTTGCCGTTCCTCGTATTGTTGAACTCGTCGTCGCCGAGGTACGACACATCGTCGAATTCGAGGAAAAAGCCGGCATTGCCGAGCTCGAGGGAGCGAAAGCCGATGCGTGACTTAAGCGTCGAGGCCATGGCGTTTGCGGAAAATCCTGCCTGGTCGACGGTTTCGAAGCGGTAGCGGAACTCGAGATCGACCTCGCCGCCGGCGATCGCCTCGGCGAGACTCGAGGCGCGCTGCCGCTCCTGCCCGCGGACGCTGCCACTCCACATCGTTGCTGCGACGACCACCGCCAAGGCGAACGCGGCAAAGCCCATTCCTGACCAGGCGCCGGCGCGACGATATCGCTGCAACTGCATTGTTACCAACATCTCCTGATCCTCCATGGCGCCTAGTCGTGACGAACCGGCTCGAGTGGCAGCCGAATGACCATCTCGGTGAATTCGCCCTCTTCGGAATTGACGGCGATCGAGCCACCGTGCCGCTGCAGGATGTCGGCCGTCAGCGACAGGCCGAGACCGGTGCCTTTCGTGCCGTCCTTGGTCGTGAAGAACGGCTCGAAAATCTTGTCGCGGATCTTTTGCGGAATTCCAGGGCCATTGTCGCGAATCACGAACTGGGCATCCTTTTCCAGCAGCTTGCTCGAGATCGAGATGACCGGCTCGAAGTCCTCGATTCTCTTGCGCTTGTCGTCGAGGGCCTGGCAGGCATTGGTCGCCAGGTTGAGAAAGACCCGGGAAATGTCCTGGGGAACGACTTCCATCGGCTTCACTTGCGGGTCGAAATTGTCGACGAGATCCATGTTGAATCCGGTATTCAAGGCGCGCATCGAATGATACGCGAGTTCGACGTATTGCTTGAGCACGGCGTTGAGGTCGGTTTCGCGCCATTCGCCCTCGCCGCCTCGCGAATGCTCCAGCATGCTGCGAACGATGTTGTCGGCGCGCTTGCTGTGGTCGCGGATCTTGCCGAGACTCTGGCCGAGGTCGCCAACGATTTCGCGGATGTCCTCCCGGGCGTCGGATTCCTCGAGGTCTTCGAGAAGCTCCTCGATTTCCTTGCCGAAATCCATGGCGATTTCCGAGAAATTGCCGATGAAATTGAGCGGGTTCTTGATCTCGTGGGCGATTCCTGCCGCAAGCTGGCCGAGCGAGGCGAGTTTTTCCTCGGCGATGATCTGCTGCTGGGCCTTTTCCAGTTCCTGCAAGGTCTCCTGCAGGCTTGCGTTCTTCGCATCGACTTCCTTGGCAAGCTCCTCGACGAGGTTGAGGCGTTGCACTTCGAGGGCGTATTCGCGGAATTTTTCCAGCGCCTCGGCCATGTCGCTGATTTCGTCGTTGCCGCCGACCTCGATCGCGACTTCGAGGTCTCCGTGGGACATCTCGCGCATCGCCCCCGAAAGCGCGGTCAATCTTCTTGCCAGCGACTTCCAGACGAAAAAGTAGCCGAACAGTGCGGCCGCGACGGCGCTCGCCAGGCTGATGCTCGCGAGCCAGATCACTCCGCTGGCGACGGATTCGCGAGCCGCGGCGCTCTGGGCAAGCGCGGCATCGCTGACCAGGGTGCTGAGATTGCTGACCTCGTCTTCGAGCAGGTCCGAGGCGTCTCTGGCCATGTCCAGCGAGGACTGCCCCTGTTCGGCGCGCAACAGCAGCTCGCGCCGAAGCACGATGATTCCGTCGAAGTCGCCGCCGCCGTGGCCGACGCTGTCGAGTTTCTGCAACTCCGCTCCGAGCGCTTCGTCCCGGGACGAAGCGGGGAGGCTGGCGTAGGAGAACCGCGCATTGGTGATCGCGCTGGTGAATCGCACCGCGCTGGGCGCCGGGACCTGCAGGCCGTGGACAATGACGACTTCGTCGTACAGAAGGA
>RKSA01000151.1 GCA_007571115.1 Gammaproteobacteria bacterium | reverse complement strand
TCGGTTTCCGGCAGCTACGGCTTTTTCAAGGAAACCGCCTTGTGCCAGGGAGATTTTCACGCTGGCGTCCACGAATTGTCGGGTTCGGGCTCGCTCGTCCAGGCGGTCGGCTCGACCTTGCACGGAATCGGCTATGCGAGCATCGCCTTTCGCACTTCGAGCGTGCGCACCGTGCCAGTATCGTGGCGGCGCGACGGCGTGGCAATGCTCGCCGACCCTGGCGAGTCGGCGAGCGGCGAATACCCATTCAGCCGTTATTTGCTGTTTTACGTGAACCTGCCTCCCGCAGGCGAGCTGCCTCCCCTCGAACGCGAGTTCATTCGCATGGTGCTTTCCCGGGGCGGCCAGGAAATCGTCTCGCGAAGCGGCTATGTCGCTCTCCCTGCCGGACTTGCGACCGGGCCCCTCGCCAGTTTCGCCATGCCCTAGGCGTTTCCGCATGGATGCAAGACACTCTCAGGAATCGACCCAGGAGAAGCCGCCAGATCCGGCGCGGCACGAGTCGCGCTCGGTCATGCGCCGTCGCCGCCGCTTCTGGGATCGCAGCGTCAGCATCGTCATCTCGGCCGGAGGTCTCGGCGTGCTGTTCTCGGTGCTGCTGATTTCCTTCTATCTGGTCTATGAAGTCCTGCCGCTGCTCCATCGCGCCGACCTGAACGAGCTGGGCAGTTTCACGGAGGCCGTGCCGGTCCCCGCGCTGCTGTTCGAAATCGACGACGTTGCCGGAGTCGCCTTGCGCATCGAGGCTTCCGGGCGAGTGAGTTTCCACGACCTGGACGATGGTCGGCTGCTCGCCGAGGAGGCATTGCAGTCGCCGAGCGGTGCCGAGTTGACGCAGATCGCCGAGGAAGCCGCAGGCAATGGCCTGTTCGCTGCGGGGTTCGCTGATGGCAGCGTGCTCGTGGCGGACTGGAATCCGGTCGCCCTGCGCCTCGAGTTCCCCCTGGGAAGCGCAGCACTGCCATTGCTCGACGGCGCGGCAGTGCGCAGCCTCGCCCTGCGCGCAGCGCCGGGCAGTGTCGGTATCGCCGCCGCTGGAATCGATGGAAGCGTGGTGCTGCTCGAACGAAACGTCGGCATCGGGCCTGCAGGACTGGCACCGGCAGCGCGAACCGGATCAGCGGGGATGCGCCGCGAATGGCGCTTCCCGGGCCTCTTCCCCGAACAGCTTCTGCTGCTCCAGGATGCTCGCTGGATGTTGCTGCTCGATCAATCCCAGGAGTTGCTGCTGGTCGATACGCGTTCCGCTCCGGGCGCAGAAATCGTCGATTCCCGGACCTTGACCGGGGTGCGCCTGACCGATCTCCGCCTACTCGCCGGAGGCATGTCGCTGCTCGCCGCCGATGCGGCCGGCAATATCGGCCAATGGCTCGTTGTTCGCGACGGCGATTCGGCGCACCTTGCGCAGGTGCGGCGCTTCGAGTTGTTCGATCGTCCCGTCGCGGTCGTCGCTGCGCAGCGCAATCAGCGCAATTTCGCCGCCTTGAGCGATGCCGGCGAACTCGTGCTGGTCAACGCCAGCAGCGCCGCCGAGCATCTGCGTCGCAGCGGCGTGTCGGCGAGCGCTGCTGCGCTCGCGCCTTCGGGTGCCTCGCTGGCGCTGCAAGACGGGCAAGGCGCAATCACGATCTGGCAGATCGACAACGAGTTCGCCGATTTTTCGCTGGTTGCGCTGTGGGCGCCGACCTGGCACGAGGGCTATCCCGAACCGAAACTGATCTGGCAAAGTTCCTCGGCCGACGATGCTTTCGAGCCCAAGTACAGCCTCGTCCCCCTGACCTTCGGCACCTTGAAGGCCAGCCTCTACGCGATGCTATTCGCTGCGCCGCTGGCGCTCTGCGCCGCAGTGTTCACCGGCCATTTCCTTGCTGCTGGTCTGCGCCGCCGCATCAAGCCACTGATCGAACTCATGGAAACCCTGCCGACGGTGGTGATCGGGTTCGTCGCCGGGCTCTGGCTCGCGCCGCTCGTCGATGCCAATCTCGCAGCCATCGCTTTGGCGATGCTGCTGCTGCCTGGGGGGATCGTCGTCGCGAGCCTCGCCATGGCGGGCCTTCCCGAGCGCTTCGGCGTCGCCCCCGCGCATGGCTGGCAGGGCTTGGCGCTCGCTCCGGTGCTGCTGCTGTCGGGCTGGCTCGCCTGGCTGTTCGCGCCGCTGCTCGAAGCCTGGCTGCTTGGTGGCAGCTTGCGTGACTGGCTCGAATTTCGCTGGGGGCTTGACTACACCTCGCGCAACGCCTTGATCGTCGGCATG
This sequence comes from Gammaproteobacteria bacterium, assembly GCA_007571115.1. Taxonomy (GTDB): domain Bacteria; phylum Pseudomonadota; class Gammaproteobacteria; order Pseudomonadales; family Pseudohongiellaceae; genus UBA9145. The sequence continues at coordinate 6,603 of RKSA01000151.1, read as the reverse complement.
GCGATGGGCTTTGCCGTCGTTCCCGTGATCTACTCGATCGCCGATGACGCGGTGTTCACGGTGCCGCGCCGCCTCAGCCTCGGCGCCCTGGCGCTGGGAACGAGCCGCTGGCAAGCCTTCGCCAGGCTGGTTCTGCCCGTCGCAGCGCCTGGCATGATCAGTGCCTTGATGATCGGCTTCGGTCGCGCGCTCGGCGAAACGATGATCGTGTTGATGGCGACGGGCAACACTCCCTTGATTGACTGGAGCGTGTTTACCGGAATGCGAACGCTGGCGGCGAATCTGGCGATCGAGATTCCCGAATCGGAACCCGGCAGCACGCATTACCGTATCCTGTTCCTCGCTGCATTGCTGTTGCTGCTGCTCACCTTCGTGCTCAATTCGGCGGCCGAGCTCGTGCGGCAGCGGATGCGCAAGAAATATCGCATGATATGAGCGGGATGAAAGTGATGAAGGCAACGAAGGCAACGAAGGCAATGAAGGCAATGAAGGCGGAAATCGCCCGCTGGCTGCATGGCGGAACGCCGTGGATCTGGCTCAGCGCTGGTGCCGTGACGTTTTGCCTGCTCGTGACTCTCGGCCTGCTGTTGCTGCTCGGCGCCCGGGGTCTGGGGCATTTCTGGCCGAAACCCGTGCTCGAGGCAGTCTCCACTGCAAGCGCGCCGCCGCTAGCGGTGATCGGCGAGGTCGCGGCGAGCGAATCGGTCGCTGGCATCGAGCGGCAATTGCTCAAGCTCGGCAACCGCGACCTGCTTGATAGCGATTTCGTCTGGGTCGTCCCCGCTCTGCTCGAAAACGTCGACTATCCTGCCCAGCTCGCGACGGTGGAACGCCGCGAATGGGGCAATCTCTACGGCTATCTGAGCGGAATCGTGCAAGATGGAACGCGAGTCGCCGAAGTTGCTGCAGCGGAAGATCACGAGGCACTCTGGCGCGAGCTCGGGCAGCGGCTCGACCGCGCTGCGGAGCTGCGGCGCGAGCTCGAACAGATCGAGCGATCAACGATCGCCGAGATCAATTCCGGCATGGAGGAGCTGCGCCTGCGCGAGCGTCGGCTGCAACTCGGTGGTGGCGAACCGGCTGTGGAACTGCGCCAAATCACCCGGCAACGCGAGGCATTTGATCGGCAATACGGCGAAATCCGCCTGCGCCTGCTCGGGCTGCGTCGGCAGATTCAACGCGATGCGGCGCTGTTCCGCATCGCCGATGGCAGCGAGGTCGAATTGCCCGTCGCCGATATCGTTCGCGCCTATCGGCCCAACGACTTGAACTGGCTGCAAGCCGTCGGCATCTACGTCGAGCGAATTGGCGAATTTCTCAGCGCCGCGCCGCGTGACTCGAATATCGAAGGCGGCCTGCTGCCGGCGATCTATGGCACCGCCATGATGGTGCTGCTGATGTCCGTGATCGTCACGCCCCTCGGCGTCGTTGCAGCGGTCTACCTGAGCGAATACGCGCCGCGCGGCTGGTTCACCAGCGCCATCCGCGTTGCCGTGAACAATCTCGCCGGAGTTCCCTCGATCGTCTACGGAATGTTTGGCCTCGGCTTTTTCATCTACCTCGCCGGCGGCGAGATCGACCAGCTTTTCCATCAGGAAGCGTTGCCGGCACCGACCTTCGGCACTCCCGGACTGCTTTGGGCCTCGCTGACCCTCGCTTTGCTGACCTTGCCCGTGGTGATCGTCGCCACCGAGGAAGGCCTCGCCAACATCCCGGCATCCCTGCGCGAGGGCAGTCTCGCGCTCGGCGCGACCCAGCTCGAGACGCTATGGCGGGTCGTCCTGCCACTGGCGCGGCCATCGATGCTGACTGGCCTGATCCTCGCGGTGGCCCGGGCCGCCGGCGAGGTCGCGCCGCTGATGCTCGTGGGAGTCGTCAAGCTCGCGCCAGCACCTCCGCTAGACAGCGAGTTTCCCTACTTGCATCTCGATCAGCAATTCATGCATCTTGGCTATCATGTCTACGATCTGGCGATGCAGAGCCCCAATGTCGAGGCGGCAATGCCCCAGGCTTTCGCGACCGCGTTCCTGCTCGTGGCGGTCGTGATCGGCCTCAATCTCAGCGCCGTGGTGTTGCGTGACCGGCTTCGCGAGCATTATCGAGCGATCGATTCCAGAGCATGGACATGAATCGGGCAAGCGACGAGCTTTTCGCTTCGCCTTCGGCTGCGGTTCCCGAGCCCTGTCTCGATGTGCGCCGCCTGAACCTGCGCTATGCCAACAACAAGCGCGTCTTGAAGAACATCAGGCTGACGATTCCGCAGCAGCGCGTCACCGCGCTGATTGGTCCGAGCGGCTGCGGCAAGACGAGCCTGCTGCGCTGTTTCAACCGCCTCAACGACCTGATCGAGGGCTGCGTCATCAAGGGGCGCATCGAGCTCGACGGACGCAACATCTATTCGCCCAAGATCGATGTCACCGAATTGCGTCGCCGCGTCGGCATGGTGTTCCAGAAACCGAATCCCTTTCCCATGTCGGTGTACGAAAACGTCGCTTTCGGCCTGCGCATCCGCGGCGTCAATTCGCGGCGGCGGCTCGACGAGACCGTCCAGGAGTCCTTGCAGGCCGCAGCGCTCTGGGACGAAGTCAAGGACCGGCTGCACAGGAGCGCACTCGAGCTTTCCGGGGGCCAGCAGCAACGGCTCGTCATCGCGCGAACGCTCGCAGTCGAGCCCGAGGTGCTGCTGCTCGACGAGTCCGCCTCGGCCCTCGACCCGATTTCGACCTTGAAGATCGAGGAGCTGATCAGCGAGCTGAAAAAGAGCTACACCATCGTCATCGTGACGCACAACCTGCAACAGGCGGCACGCGTTTCGGACTATACCGCCTTCCTCTACATGGGCAACATGATCGAGTTCGACTCCACCGCGAGGATCTTCACCAACCCGTTGAAGCGGCAGACCGAAGACTACATCACCGGCCGCTATGGCTGAACCGACCCGGAGGCATGGCATGGCGCCATCGGCAAACGAGGCTGGCGAGCATATCTCGCGCCAGTTCAGCCAGGAACTCGAGCAGGTCCGCACGCGCATGCTGCGCATGGGAGGGCAGGTGGAAAAGCACCTCGCCGACGCCCTGCGCTCGGTTGCCGAGCACGACAGCCAGCTCGCGCAGCGGGTCATCGAGCAGGACAGCGAGATCAATCGGCTCGAACGCGAGATCGATACCGAATGCAGCCTGATCATCGCCAGGCGCCAGCCAGCCGCTGGCGACCTGCGCCTGGTGCTCGCGATCATCAAGGCGGTGCGGGATCTCGAACGAATCGGCGACGAGGCAGCGCGAATCGCTCGCAGCGCCATGCGCCTCGCCGAGGAGGGAGAGGATCCCGTCGATCTTGGCGAATTCCATCAGATGGGAGATCGCATGCTCGCGATGCTCAAGCAGGCCCTCGACGCCTTCGCGCGAATGGATGCCGAAGCCGCTGCGCTGATCGTTAGCGAAGATCTCGAGGCCGATACCGAATACCACGGCGCGATTCGCTCGGTGATTGCCCACATGATGCAAAATCCCGAAAACGTCAGCGTCGCGCTGATCGTGCTTTGGGCGTTTCGCTCCCTCGAACGGATCGGCGATCATGCCGAGAACATTTCCGAGCACGTCGCCTACATGGTCATCGGAGTGAACGTCGACCGGGGCGACTTTCTCTCGAGGAAACGACCAGGAAAAGGGTCGGGGAAACGGTCGGGGAAACAGCCAGGAAAATAGTCGAGAATAGCCGAAAATAACAGAAAATAGCCGGAAATAGCCGCAAATAGTCGCGAAAAGGGGAGGGGCGGCCTCAATGCACGTTGAGGCGCGGCGGCTGATCGGGGAATGGCGCCTGGACGGCAAGCGGGGATTGCTCGTTGCCGCGGATTCGCTCCAGCGGAAACCGGCAGGTGAAGACGCTGCCCTGGCCCGATTCGCTTGAGACGTGCAGTTCGGCGTCGTGCCGCATCAGGATGTGCTTGACGATGGCAAGCCCGAGCCCGGTGCCTCCGGTTTCCGACGAACGGCTCACGTCGACCCGGTAGAACCGTTCGGTCAGGCGCGGGATATGCTGTTCATCGATGCCGATGCCGTTGTCGACCACGCGGATCTCGAAAGCCTCGCGAGCCTCGTCGCACTCGGCCTCGATGCGGATGGCGCCGCCGGCGGGGGTGTATTTGGCGGCGTTCTGCACGAGGTTGGAAAGGGCGCTATAGAGCTCCGAACGATCGCCGATGATTTCCAGTTCGGCATCGCAGTGATGGCTGATTTCGTGCTCCTTGGCATGATGGATCTGCTTCGTGTCCTGCTCGATTTCGTCGATCAGGCGCGCCAGGTTGAAAGGCTTCTGTCGCCGCTTCTTCACCGCCCTCGTTTCCAGGGCGGTCAGGGTCAGCAGGTCGCGGACGATGTTTTCCATGCGAGTCGCCTGTTGCAACATTTGCGCTAGCGGCTTGTGCCATTGCTGCCCGAGATCCTCGACGTTGTCGGTAATCGTCTCGAGATAGCCCTTGATCACGGTGAGCGGTGTGCCGAGCTCGTGGGAGACGTTGCCGACGAAGTCCTCGCGCATCAACTCCATCCGGTGCACCCGGGTGACGTCGCGCACGATCATCAGCCGTTCCTGCTTGCCGAACAGCGCGAGCTCGAACTCGAGCGTTCGCGACTGGTCTCCCGGCACCGACAGTTTCAGCGGCTCTTCGTAGTCGGCGTCGTGGAAGTATTGCGCGAAGCGAGGGTCGCGCACCAGATTCGTCACCGGGCGGCCCAGATCCTGCGGATTCTGGAAGCCGAGCAACTTTGCCGCAGCGAGATTCCACCAGACGAGGCAGTCTTGCGCGTCGATCATCGTTACCGCGATTTCCAGCGCCGCAGACGATTCCTGGGCCTTGGTGATGATGCGTTCCAGGTAGTCCCGGGCTTTCTGCTCCTGGCGCCCGAGCTGGTAGATGCCGTCGAACACCTCGCCCCAGAGGCCGAAGGATTCGGGAGGCTCGGCATTGCTCACCGAAGGGTTTCCCTGCACCCAGCGGCGCAGCCTTCCGAGCCTCCAGTAGTGGATCGCCAGATAGCCGCTGACGCCGCCGAGCAGGCCGAGGGCAATATCGCCAGCGAGCCAGCCAGCCAGCGCCGCCAAGCCGAGAACGGCCAGCAGCCGCAGCAATTCCTCGCGCCAGTAATGCAAGCCCGGCACCCCATCCGCAACAGTTCGTTAAATCGTACCACGGAACATCGAGCGGCTTTGTTCGCGTCTTTCGATTCTCAGCGCTTCTTGGACTTGCGGAATCGCGGGCCGAACATCAGGCGGCCGTAGAAGTTGAACCACTTGCGCGCTTCGGCGTCCGCGAAAGGGTAGTCGGCGCCGAGTTGCCGTGCTGCGGCGAGGCCCGTGACGAAGCACGTCTCCTGGCTGTTGATGAGGGTGTGCGCCCCGCAGTGCCAGGCTCGCCTGCGGCCCTGGATCAGCGCGAATAGCGGCACGAGCAGGATGAAATGCTTGACGTCATGCACGACGTGCTGGAACCAGTGGCGGAACACGACCTTGGCCGGGTCGATCGGGTGGATCGGGTTGTACGTTGCCAGGCAGGGCTTGTCCGAGCGTTTTGCCCAGGGCTGCTGGTTGTGCATGATGTAGGTGATCTCGTAGTTGTCGGGCCTGGCGCCGTAGTGCTCGATGTGGTTGCTGCGCGTCTCGAGGGCCTTGACTACGTTGTCCGGCAGCACCGAGCAATCCGAATGCGCGAGCACGTGGTTGTGCAGCTCGCTTTCGTAACGCACCGAGGAAAGCAGCCAGGACTCGAGCAGCGAAGGCTGGTCGAGGGCCATGAAGGTCTGGTTGGCATTGCAGGCGAAAATCACGTCGTCGAAGCTTTCGCTGTTGCCGGCCTCGTCCTCGACGACGACGCCGGACTTGCTGCGAACCACCTTGCGCACCGCGCGGCCGAGGGCGATCTTCTCGCGGAATTCCCCAGCGAGGGCCTGATAGATTCGTTCGGTTCCGCCTTCCCAGGTTCGCATCGGCGTGGCGCGCTCGATGTCGAAGAACTCGAGGTAGCGGCAGAACAGCGAAGCCGGCATGTCGAACACATTGGTCGCCATGAGGAAGTTGACGAACATCGGCTTGAGAATCTTGTAGCGGAAATCCCCGGAGAAGCGGCCGAAATTGAGCACCGTCGCCATGCTCAGATAGTTGAACGGGTTGAGCGCATTGAGCAGCAGCGAGCGCGTGTGATTGAGCCGGCCAAACCACTGCAGGCGCCGCAGCAGGCGCTGGAAGCGCTTGATCTCGGGCTCGAGCTGGCGCCGCAGCGCGGAGTCGAAATCATGGGCGTAGAGCTCGTTGCCATACTTGACGCTATAGCTGAAGCTCGTTTCGCGCAGGTCGATTCCCTGGGCCTCGCTGAACAGCACGATGTGGTGGTACACCGAGGGGATGCACGCGGTGACGGAAATGTCGAAAGGGATCTCGCTGCCGTCGTCCTGGGGCATGCGCACCGTCACGGCATTGCCGCCGAGCCGGTCCTGGGCCTCGAACACGCGAAAGTCGAACCGCTCGCCACTGCGATGCAGGGCCCAGGCAGCGCCAAGGCCAGCGATTCCGGCACCGATGATCGCAACTCGCCTCGCCATCAGTCGC
>RKSA01000210.1 GCA_007571115.1 Gammaproteobacteria bacterium | reverse complement strand
GGCTAGGCGCCTGGGGGTTTGGCGTCGATGCCGAGCAGTGGCCACAGTGCGTCGACTTTCGCCTTGACTGTGGCGTCCATCGAGATGGGGCGGCCCCATTCGCGGCTCGTTTCCGCTGGCCATTTGCTCGTCGCGTCGAGGCCCATCTTCGAGCCGAGCCCTGGGACCGGCGAGGCGAAGTCGAGATAGTCGATCGGCGTGTTCTCGATCAGCACTGTGTCGCGAGCCGGGTCCATGCGAGTCGAAATCGCCCAGATCACCTCTTCCCAACTGCGAATGTCGATGTCGGCATCGACCACGATGACGAACTTGGTGTAGACGAACTGGCGCAGGAACGACCACATCCCCATCATCACGCGCTTGGCGTGGCCCGGATACTGCTTGCTGATGCTCGCCACCGCGACGCGGTACGAGCACGCCTCAGGCGGCAGCCAGAAATCGGTGATCTCGGGGAACTGCTTTTGCAGCAGCGGAACGAACACCTCGTTCAAGGCAACCCCCAGCGTCGAGGGCTCGTCCGGGGGCTTGCCGGTGTACGTGCTGTGGTAGATCGGGTTCGGACGATGGCTGATTCGCTCCAGCGTGAAGACCGGAAACGACTCGACCTCGTTGTAATAGCCGGTGTGGTCGCCGAACGGGCCTTCCTCGGCGATGTCGTCGGGGTGGATCACGCCTTCGAGAATGATTTCGGCGCTCGCGGGGACTTGCAGGTCGTTGCCGAGCGACTTGACGACTTCGGTCTTGCTGCCGCGCAGCAGGCCCGCGAAGGCATATTCGGACAGGGTGTCGGGAACCGGCGTGACCGTTGCGAGAATCGTCGCCGGATCGGCGCCGAGAGCGATGGAAACCGGGAAAGGCTGCCCCGGATGACGCCTGCACCAGTCGCGAAAATCGAGTGCGCCACCGCGATGTGGCAGCCAGCGCATGATGAGCCTGTTGCGCCCAAGCACTTGCATGCGATAGATGCCGAGATTCTGCCGCTCCTTCTCAGGCCCCCGGGTGATGACCAGCGGCCAGGTGACGAGGGGCGCAGCATCTTCGGGCCAGCACGTCTGGACGGGAAACATGCCGATATCGACAGCATCGCCCTCGATGACGATTTCCTGGCAAGGCGCGGATTTCTTCAAGGTCGGGCTGACGTGCAAGGCGCGGCGATAGTTGGGCAGGTTCTCCCAGAGGTCTTTCCAGTCCTTCGGCGGCGCCGGCTCGCGCAGGAAGGCGAGCAACCTGCCGACTTCGCGCAGGCCGGCGAGATTCTCCCGGCCCATGGCCAGGGCAACGCGGCGAGTCGTGCCGAACAGGTTCGCGAGCAAGGGGATGTTCGAGCCTTTGGGGTTCTCGAACAGCAGCGCCGGGCCGCCGCCGCGCAGCACGCGGTCGCTGATTTCGGTGATTTCGAGCGCCGGGTCGACCTCGGCCTCAATGCGCCGCAATTCGCCTTGCCGCTCGAGCAGGGCGATGAAATCGCGCAAGTCCCGGAAAGCCATGGCCCGACCGATGACTGGTGGAGTCCGCTAGTTGCGCCGCATCGACTTGAAGAACTCGATGTTGGTCTTGGTGCTCTTCAGCTTGTCGAGGATGAATTCGGTCGCCTGGACGTCCTCCATCGAGGAAAGCAGCTTGCGCAGGATCCACATGCGTTGCAGCTCGTCGTCGGTGGTGAGCAGGTCTTCGCGGCGCGTTCCCGAACGGCGCACGTTGATCGCCGGGTAGACTCGCTTTTCCGCGATCTTGCGGTCGAGATGGAGTTCCATGTTGCCGGTTCCCTTGAACTCCTCGTAGATCACTTCGTCCATTTTCGAGCCGGTCTCGATCAGCGCGGTGGCGATGATCGTCAGGCTGCCGCCCTCTTCGAGATTGCGCGCAGCGCCGAAAAACCGTTTCGGCCGTTCGAGGGCGTGGGCGTCGACGCCTCCGGTAAGCACCTTGCCCGAAGAAGGCACGATGGTGTTGTAGGCGCGCGCGAGGCGGGTCATCGAGTCGAGCAGAATGACGACGTCTTCCTTGTGCTCGACGAGGCGCTTGGCTTTCTCGATGACCATCTTGGCGACTTCCACATGGCGCTTCGGCGGTTCGTCGAAGGTGCTCGCAACGACTTCGCCTCGAACCGAACGCTGCATTTCGGTGACCTCTTCAGGCCGTTCGTCGATCAGCAGCACGATCAGGCGGCATTCGGGGTTGTTGCGCGTGATCGATTGGGCGATATTTTGCAGGATCAAGGTCTTGCCCGCCTTGGGAGGCGAGACGATCAGGCCGCGCTGGCCCTTGCCGATGGGCGCGGTGAGGTCGATGACCCGGGCGCTGAGGTCTTCGGTGCTGCCATTGCCGACTTCGAGCCCGAGCCTTTGCTGGGGAAACAGCGGAGTCAGGTTTTCGAACAGGATCTTGTGTCGCGCGGCTTCGGGGGCGCTGAAGTTGATTTCGGAGATCTTGAGCAGGGCAAAATAGCGCTCGCCTTCCTTCGGCGGGCGGATCTTGCCGGAAATCGTGTCGCCGGTGCGCAGGTTGAAGCGCCTGATCTGGCTTGGCGACACGTAGATGTCGTCGGGCCCGGCGAGATACGAGGAGTCGGCCGAGCGCAGGAAGCCGAAGCCGTCCTCCAGGATCTCGAGCACTCCGTCGCCGTAGATGTCCTCGCCGCTCTTGGCGTGTTTTTTCAGCAGGAAAAAGATGATGTCCTGCTTGCGCGTTCGCGCCATATTGTCGAGGCCCATCTCGTGGGCGGTCTCGAGCAGTTCAGCGATCGGTTTCTGTTTGAGCTCTGTCAGATTCATGTGTGATTTCTGCCACTTGAGGGTGCGCCGCTGGCCGGACCGGGCTGGTCCGCGTTGTGCGTGGTTGCCAAGGCATGGCACGAGGTGATTGGAAAAGTCGGTGGCCAAGCGGCCCAGTCAAGCCCCCGAGACACCCGGCACGGCAGTGTAAAGCAAAGCTTTTTCGATAACAAGTGAAACAGGTTCAGCAGAGCAATTCCCGCTAGCCCGGCCCGTGGCGCGAACCCTGCTGGATCAAGGGCTTGCGGCCCCCAAGGCCAGTTACAAAGGCATGGCAATCCCTGGAAAACACGGGCCATGTCCCGAATTTC
>RKSA01000244.1 GCA_007571115.1 Gammaproteobacteria bacterium | reverse complement strand
CGACGAACACGCTATGCACGTTCGGGCACTGCTCGAGGGCTTTGTCGACATTGCTCTTGAGCGGGATCACGCGGCGGCCGCGAACGCCTTCGTCGGCGGTGATGACCGTTCGGCAATCCGAATCGAGGATGCGGTCCTTGAGCGATTCGGGAGAGAAACCGCCGAACACCACCGAGTGGATCGCGCCGATTCGCGCGCAGGCGAGCATGGCATAGGCCGCTTCCGGGATCATCGGCAGGTAAATGCAGACCCGGTCGCCCTTGCCGACGCCCCGGGCCTTGAGCGCATTGGCGAGCTTGCACACCTGGCGATGCAACTGCCTGTAGCTGATGAACTGCTGCTGGTCGGGCTCGTCGCCCTCCCAGATGATCGCGGTCTGTTCGCCGCGGCGGGGCAGATGGCGGTCGATGCAGTTGTACGCGACATTGAGCTGCCCGCCTTCGAACCAGCGCACTTCGGCGCTGGCGAAATCGCCCGCCATCGCCTTTTGCCAAGGTCTGTGCCAGTGCAGGAAGCGCGCTGCCTGCTCGGCCCAGAATTCCTCGGGCTCCTCGATCGAACGGCGGTACATCGTCTCGAACTGTGCCTCGTCGAGGTGGCTGTGCTTGCTGGCGGCCTCGGTGACCGGATAGATGGTTTGCCTGGACATGGGAACTTCCTGGTTTCGGGGGTTGCGAGAATTATGCCGCAGAGCTCGAATCGAGCACGACGCGCAGATTGTCGATCAGGCGCGTGGCGCCGAGCAAGGCGGCGGCGAGAATGACGAGCTGGCGGTCCGCTGGACCTGCCGGCTCGAGACTGTGTGCGTGGCAGATGTCGAGATAGTCGAGGGCGAACCCTGCCTTGGCGAGACCTTCGCCACCTTCTGCAGCGAGTTGCCGGTAGTCGCGCGCGCCAGCGGCGATCTGTGCCGCGATTGCGCGCAATGTGCGATGCAGCGTCGGCGCCTTGCGCCGTTCGGCCTCGCTCAGGTATGCGTTGCGCGAACTGATGGCAAGGCCATCGGCTTCCCGGCAGGTTTCCACGCCGACGATTCGCGTCGCGAAGCCAAGCTCGGCCGCGAGCTTTTGCACGAGCAGGAACTGCTGGTAGTCCTTGAGGCCGAAATAGGCGCGATCGGGCTCGACGAAGTTGAGCAGCCGGGTCACCACCGTCGCCACGCCATCGAAGTGCCCCGGTCGCGAGGCGCCGCAATGGCTCTCGGCAAGCCCCGGCACGTGGACGCTGGTCGAGCTTTCGGGGTGTGCGCCGTAGACTTCGCTGGTCGAAGGGTGCAGGAGCAGCTCGCAGCCGTTCGCGGCGAGCGCTTCGCGGTCACGCTCGAGGGTGCGCGGGTAGCTGCTGAAATCCTCCTCGGCGCCGAACTGCAGCGGATTGACGAAAATGCTGACGACGCTGCAAGCGCATTCCTCGCGGCAGCGCTCGAGCAGGGCGAGATGCCCGGCGTGGATATTGCCCATCGTCGGCACGAGGCCGATGCTGTGCCCGGCGCTGCGCCGTTCGGCGAGCCAGGCTCGCGCCTCGCTGATGCGGCTGACGCTATGCATCAGTGGAAGCAATGTTCCGGGCCCGGAAAGCGGCCCTGCTTGACAGCATCGACGTAGGCGGCAAGTGCGCCGGGGATGCCATCGGTCGATTCGGGAAGGAAGTTCTTGACGAATTTGGGCGTGATCGGCGAAATGCCCAGCGCATCGTGCAGGACCATGATCTGGCCGTTGGTATCGGGCCCCGCACCGATTCCGATCACCGGAATCCCGAGCAGTTCGGTGATCCGCGCAGCGAGCTCGGCCGGCACGCATTCGAGCAATAGCAGGCTCGCCCCCGAGCGCTCGAGCACCTGCGCTTCCTCGATGATTTGCTGCGCCTGGCTGGTGTCGCGGCCTTGCACGTGGAAGCCACCGATGCGGTTCACCGACTGCGGAGTCAGGCCCATGTGCGCACAGACCGGAATGCCGCGTTCGGCGAGCAGGCGCGTGCTGTTGGCGATCCACGCGCCGCCTTCGAGCTTGATGAGCTGGGCGCCGGCGCGCATCAGCGCCGCAGCGTTTTCCAAGGTCTGGGACTCCGAGGCATAGCTCATGAAGGGCATGTCGCCCATGAGCAAGGCACCCTCGTTGCCGCGCCTGACGCAATGCATGTGGTAGATCATGTCGGCCATCGTCACCGGCAAGGTGCTGTCGTGGCCTTGCAGGACCATGCCGAGCGAGTCGCCGACCAGCAGCAGCTCGACTCCGGCCCGGCTTGCCAGCGCGGCGAGGCAGGCGTCGTAGGCGGTCAGGCAGGCGAATTTCTCGCCTTGCTCGGCGAGCTTCTGCAATGTCGTCAAGGTGACTGCGCCAGCCTTGCGTTGACTGCTCATGGCGATGTTCGCGCTTGCACTTCGGAGGGTGATTGTAGCCCGTTTCCGCCAGACTGTGGCCTATGCCGGACGTTCCGGGGTCGCGCGGCGTCTGCCGCGCCGTTTGCGCCGCTTGCGGGCGGAGCGGCCGGGCAACTCGTCGAGCATGGTCGCCTGCTCGCCCTTGTCGGCTTGCTGGAACGCCGTCCACCAGGCGCCCATGCCGCCGAGCTGCTCGCCGCTTTGCTCGCGCAGCAGCAGAAAGTCGTAGGCGGCGCGGAAGCGCGGATGTTCATGGCTGAAGGCGATGGCACGGCGATTCCGGCATTCGAGGCGATGCTGCAGCTCCCAGATTTGCCTGCTGGCGAAGCTGATTCGCCGCGGGATCGTCGTATGGGCCGCCTGTTCGACCACGACGCGTTCGCCGCATTCGGCGATCTGCGCCAGGGTCCGGGGAGGCGGCATCGGGCCAAGGCGCTGCTGCAAGGCCGGCCAAAGCAGCGCAGCGAGCAGGAATGCCGGCGTTACCGGAAGATCCTTGGCGATTCTCGAATCGGTATTGCGCAGCGCCAGCTCGACGAGCCGGTCGGCGGGGTCGCTGATGTGCTGCGGGCTGGGGTGGCGATGGCTGAACAGGATGCGGTCGAGCCCCATTTCGCGCAATTGCCGGAAAGTCGCCTCGGCGTGGCCGCCACCGAACAGCTTGAGCAATTCGTCGAACAGTCGCGGGGCAGCGGCCGACTCGAGCAATTGCCCGAGTTGCCGGATCGGCTTCCCGGTTGCATCGTCCATGCTCAGGCCGAGCTTCACGGCAAAACGGACGGCGCGAAGCATTCGCACCGGATCCTCGCGGTATCGTTCGCGCGCGTCGCCGATCATTCGCAGGCGGCGCTCGCGCAGGTCGCGCAGCCCGTCGTGAAAGTCAAGAATCTCGAACCGGCCGGCGCTGCAATACAGCGCATTGATCGTGAAATCGCGTCGCGCTGCGTCTTCGTCGATATCGCCGTAGACGTTGTCGAGCAAGGTCATTCCCGCATGGGAGTGGGCCGAGTCGAGGTTTTGCGACTGTTCTCTCGATGGCTTGCGGCCGAGCCGGTTTTCCGCCTGGTGGTGGCCGCGGAAGGTCGTCACCTCGATGATTTCGCGCCCCTGGCGAACGTGTACGATCTTGAAACGGCGGCCGATGATTCGCGAGCGGCGGAACACGCGGCGGATCTGTTCGGGGCGGGCATTGGTCGCGACGTCGAAATCCTTCGGCCGCAGGCCGAGCAACAGGTCGCGAACGCAGCCGCCGACGAGAAAGGCCGCGAAACCGGCATTCTCCAGGGCGTGGACGACCCGCAGCGCAGCTTCGGAAACCTGCTTGCGCGAGATGCCATGTTCGGCCTGGGGAATGGAGATCGCCTTGTCGATTCCCGGCAGTCTAAGGCTGGTGTTCACGAAAATCTCTCCGGCATGGTTTCAGAGTGGTTTCAGAATGGTTTTAGAATAGCCTAGGCGGGCTGCTTTTTCTTGCGCGGAATGCCGAACCGCTGCCGCCGTTCCCAAAGGCACTTGCGGCTGATGCCGAGTTTGCTGGCGAGTTCGGTTTCGGTCATGAAATCCTGATGATCGAAAACGAACTGCCGGAAATAGTCTTCGAGGGAGAGCTTCTGTTCGGGCTTGCCAGCCTCGCCATCGGTGCTGGGCGCCTTGCCGCCCTGGCTCGATTCGTCTTCGAGAATCAATGCGCCGGCCTCGATCGATTCGCCTTCGCCGAGCAGCACCGCGCGTTCGATGGCATTTTCCAGCTCGCGCACATTGCCTGGCCAGGAGTGGCTCAAAATGGCTCGCTCGGCGTTCTTGCCAAACCGCTTGCGCGGCAGTTGCAGCCGCTGGCAGGCGTCGCGCAGGATCATGCGGGCGAGTTCGAGCGTGTCGGCGCCGCGTTCGCGCAGTGGCGGGATTCGCAGGCTCATGACATTGATTCGATAGTACAGGTCTTCGCGGAAGCGGTGCTCGGCGACGCGCTGCCTGAGTTCGTGCCGCGTTGCCGCGATCAGCCGCAGGTTGATCTTGCGCGGCGCCGCTCCCGACAGGCGAATCTCGCCATCTTGCAGGACTCGCACGAGCCGCCCCTGGGCGGTCAGCGGCAGTTCGCCGATCTCGTCGAGGAACAGGGTGCCGCCGTCAGCGCTGTCGATAAGGCCGACGCTCGCTTCGGCGGCGTCCTGGGGGTAGCCGAACAGCTCGGTTTCGATGCGGTTTTCCGCGATCGCTGCGCAATTGACCGCGACGAAGGGCCCTGGCGAGCCACCGAGCTGGTGAATCGTCCGTGCCACGAGTTCCTTGCCAGTGCCTGACTCGCCGTTGATGAGAATCGGCGCCTCGGCGCCGGCGAGCTTGCGCATGCGGCGGAACAGTTCCTGCATTTCCGGGCAACGCCCGATCATTCCCGGGATCGTTGCCGGCTGGCTGCCGCCATCGGCCGGCTGCGAGTCGCTGCCGACGAGAGCCTTGCGCAACGATTCGATGAGTTCGCCGTGGTCGAAGGGCTTGCCGAGATATTCCACCGCGCCGAGCTTCATCGACTCGATCGCCGAACGGACGCTGGGATAGTTCGTCACGAGCAGCACGGGAGCGGCGCTCGCTCCGATCAGGTCGGTTCCCGGAGCGCCGGGAAGTTCGAGCTTGCTGATGATGGCGGCGAAGCGGCCGATGTCGAAACGCGCCAGCGACTCGGCCACCGAAGCGGCTTCGCTGACGCGAAAGCCATGCTCTTCGAGCAGCCCTCTGAGAGCGGCGAGGCTTGCGGGCTCGTCCTCGACGACCAGAACTTCAGATTCCGCGATCATGTCAGATTATCGTTCCCACCGTTTTCACCGGCAGCCATGAACAGGCGCAAACGACCGCGACACGAAGCGAAATCCGCTGCCCTGCTCATGAGAAAGTGCGCCGATTATAACAATATCGCCATTGCGGTCCTTGCATCGCGGCGCTGGGGCGAAACCGCGAGAGTCGCTCATGGCTGCGCATTGGCGGCGAGGTCGTGCTGCCGCGGAATTCGCCGGGCATCCCAGTGGGCAATCGCCCATTCGAGCAGCTCGGCGCCGCTGGCAGGTCCGATTGGTGGCACCTGGCCGAGAAAGCGCAGCGCGCGGCGCAGCAGTGGCGCCGGGTGGCGCGTGTCGATCGGCGCTGCAAAATGCTGCTTGCTCAACTTCTGGCCGTGCTCGTTGACGAGCACCGGAACGTGGGCGTAACGCGGTCGCGGCAAGCTGAGCAGCGATTGCAGATAGAGCTGCCGCGGAGTCGAGTCGAGCAGGTCGGCGCCACGCACCACCTGGTTGACTTGCTGAAAGGCGTCGTCGGCGACTACGGCGAGCTGGTACGCGAACAGGCCATCCTTGCGCCGCACGACGAAATCGCCGACGTCGCCTTCGAGGTTTTGCCGGTACGGACCTTGGATGCGGTCATCGAAGGCGAACACTTCGGCGGGCGTTCGCAGCCGCCAGGCGTGGGCGCCTGCGGGAGGCTGCTCGCGTTCGCGGCAACGGCCGTCGTAGACCGAACCCATGGCGCGCAACTGCTGGCGGCTGCAATCGCAGCGATAGCAAAGCTTTCGCTTGCGTAACTCGCTGAAAAGCTCCTCGTAGGCGGGGATTCGCGAGCTTTGATGGAGCACGGCGCCGTCCCAGCAGAGGCCGAGCTGTTCGAGTTGCCGCAGGATCGCCTCGGCAGCGCCTGGTGGCTGCCGCGGCGGGTCGAGATCTTCCATGCGCACGAGCCAGGCGCCGGCTGCGGCGCGCGCGTCGAGAAAGCTCGCGAGCGCCGCAACGAGCGAGCCAAGGTGCAGCGGGCCGGTGGGCGAGGGCGCGAAACGCCCGATGTAGCGCCTAGAGCAAGGCACGGGGCTTGACCCTCGCTGCGCTGAGCGAAGCCAGCGGATCTTCTGCAGGGGGCGCCAATCGCCTGCTCAGATGCCGAACTGCTTTTCCCTGATCTCGTCGAGGGTCTTGCAGTCGATGCACTTGTTGGCCGTGGGTCGCGCTTCGAGGCGACGGATGCCGATCTCGATGCCGCAGGATTCGCAAAAGCCGTAGTCGTCCTGGGCGATCGCCTCGATGGTATTGTCGATTTTCTTGATCAGCTTGCGTTCGCGATCGCGAGTTCGCAGTTCGAGGCTGAATTCCTCTTCCTGGGTGGCGCGGTCGATCGGGTCGGGGTAGTTGGCCGCTTCGTCCTGCATGTGATGCACGGTGCGGTCGACCTCCTGCATCAGTTGCTCGCGCCAGTCGAGCAGGATGCTGCGGAAATGCGCGCGCTGCCCTTCGCTCATGTACTTCTCCCCGGGCTTGGCCTGGTACGGGGTGAAGTTTTTCAGCACCGGCTGGGCCGGCAAACTGCCGATGTCTGTCATGGTCAAATGCCTCTTTCCCGTCTCGCGCTTGCGCGAGGCGGCTAACCTACCAGAATCAAATTGCCAGCGCCACAGCAATCCGCCAGGCATCATCTGGCGATATAATGCGCGCCTTCCCCGCCACCACTGGAATTCCCGGAATGAACAGCACCATCGCTGCACGAAACTTTCCCGGGCGCATCGAGGGCGTCAACCCCTTTCGCGTCCTGGTCGTGTTGAATCGCGCCGCCGAGCTCGAGCGGCAAGGCCGCAAGATCGTACACATGGGCGCCGGCGAGCCCGACTTCTCCACGGCAGAACCGATCCGCGAGGCCGCCAAGCGCGCTCTCGACGCGGGTTTCACGCAATACACCCAGGCGGCGGGAATCCCCGAATTGCGCGAGTGCCTCGTCGCGCATTACCGCGAGCGGCACGGTCTCGAGCTGCCTGCTGAACGCATCCTGATCACGCTCGGGGCGAGCGGTGGCCTGGCGATCCTGTCGCATTTGCTCGTGCGCCCCGGCAGCGGTGTGCTCATGACCGACCCTTCCTACCCGTGCTATCGCAGCCTGGTGCGGCTGGCGGGCGCCGAACCGCAGTTGCTGCCGGTCGGAGTCGAGGACGATTTCCAGCCCACTGCGGAGCTGCTCGAGCAGGGCTGCCGGGGAAATACCGCTGGCCTGTGGCTCGCCTCGCCTGGCAATCCCACGGGCGCCGTGATTCCCCGGCAGCAGTTGCACCGCATCAACGACTGGGCCGAGGCAAAGGGGCTCTATCAGCTCTTCGACGAGACCTATCACGGCCTGCATTATGTCGACGACATGCCGAGCATCCTGGAAATCAGCCCGCGAGCTTTCGTCGTGAACAGCTTTTCCAAGTATTTCGGCATGACGGGCTGGCGGCTCGGCTGGATCGTCGTGCCTGAAGAGCACGTCGAGGCTGCCAATATCCTCGCGCAGAACCTGTTCATTTCACCGTCGAGCTTCTCCCAGCGCGCCGCCCTTGCCGCATTCGAGCCGGAAGCGCAGCAGATTTTCGAGCAACGCCGCGCAGCCTTCCGCGAGCGCCGCGACTATCTCGCCGCCGAGCTCGGCAAACTCGGCATGTTGCTTCCCCGGGAAATCCAGGGAGCCTTCTACGCCTATGCGAATATCGCCGCTTTCAGCAACGACAGCGAGGCATTCTGCCGCGAGCTGCTGGAAAACCATGGCGTCGCGATCACTCCGGGAACCGATTTTGGCGACGGCAACGGCAACGAATACGTGCGCCTGGCCTTCACCACCGGAATGGAGGAGCTGCGGCTCGGCGTCGAGCGCTTGCGCCGGGCCCTCGACCGGTGAACTATCCGGGACCCTTGCACAAGGGGGTTCTGCTGCGGCGCTGCCAGCGCTTTCTCGCCGATGTGCAGGCTGCCGATGGCAGCGCGCTGACGATCCATTGCCCGAATACCGGCTCGATGCTCGGCTGCCGCGAACCGGGCAGCCGCGTCTGGTACACGGCCTCGGGCAACCCCAAGCGGAAATATCCCCATACCTGGCAGATCGTTGAAGTCGAAGGCCGCCATCTCGTTGGCATCAACACTGGCATGGCCAATCCGCTCGTCGCCGAGGCGATCGCCGCAGGACTCGTCGAGCCCCTGGCCGGCCACGTGGCGATCAAGCGCGAGACGATGTACCGGTCAGGCAATGGCCGCGCCGATTTTCTCGTCAGCTTGCCTGCCGGGGAATGCTTCGTCGAGGTCAAAAACGTCAGCTTGGCAGAGCCCGATGGAACCGGGCTGTTTCCCGATGCGGTGACCGAGCGCGGCCAGCGCCATTTGCGCGAGCTGATCGCGCTTCGCAGCCAGGGCACACGCGCCATGGTGATCTTCTGCATCGCTCACGATGGAGTTCATTCGCTGCGCCCTGCGGATCGCATCGATCAAGATTTCGGCATCTTGCTCCGCCAGGCCGCCGCAGCGGGAGTCGAACTGCTCGCTTATGGCGCAAGCTACGACGTCCGGGCCGGAACCGTGCTGCTCGACCGCGCACTGCCGGTGCTGCTCTGACGATCAGGCGGGCTGTTGCTCGCTGATTTCCCGATCGCTCTCCGGCTCGATCGTCACGATGCCATCGACCACCTGGAAAGGCACCGCGTGCAAATGCTTGCCGATGCACGGGCCGGCCAGGCACAGGCCATCCTCGATGCGGAACAGCGCGCCATGGCTGGCGCACTGGATCCATTCGCCGTCCGGGTCGAGAAAGCGGTGCTCTTCCCAGTTCAGCGGCGTGCCGAGGTGGGGGCAGAAATTGCGGTACAGATGCAACTGGCCGTCCTTGCGCACGAGGAAATACTGCCCGCTTGCGGTTTCGACTTCCCTGGCCTGGCCTTCGGCAATCGCTGCTGCGGCAATCAGGTCCACTCCTGTCTCGCTGCTTTTTATCCCCTGGGGCATCGGTCAAGCGCCTGGCTGAAGTCGGCAAGCAGGTCTTGCTGGTCCTCGATGCCGATCGAGAAGCGCAGCATCGAGTCCGCGACTCCCATCGACTTGCGCCGCTCGGGCCCCATCTCGTGGTAGATCGTGTGGGCGACGGGGATGCCGAGGCTGCGCGTGTCGCCAAGATTGCTCGACGAGACGACGATTTCGAGGCTGTTGAGGAAATCGAAACAGTCGATGCCTGGCGCCAGCTCGATGCTGAACAGGGCGCCGAAGGCGCGGAACAGCTTGCGCGCCCGCTGGTGTTGCGGATGTTCGACCAGGCCAGGGTAGCAGACTTTCGTCACTGCGCGATGGTCCTGGCAAAGTCGCGCCAGCGCCATGGCGTTGGCGCAGGCCTGGTCCATGCGCAAGGGCAGCGATTCGGAGCCAACGGCCAAGGTGTGGGCGGCTTCCGGCGCCAGCGAGGCGCCCATGTCGCGAAGCCCTTTCTTGCGCATTTGCACGAGCCCCCATTGGTTCGCTTCCGGAACGCGGTAGATGTCGAGAATGTTCGGGTAGCCGCGCCAGTCGAAATTGCCGGTGTCGGTAATCGCGCCGCCGAGCGCATTGCCGTGGCCGCCGATGTACTTGGTCAGGGAATTGACGACCAGCCCGGCACCGACCTGCTGGGGCTGGAACAGATGCGGCGAAGTCATCGTGTTGTCGACGACGTAGAGCAGGCCATGGCGGGAACAGAATTCGCCGATTCCCTCGAGGTCGGCGACCTGGGTGACGGGGTTGGCGATCGTCTCGACGAACACGATCCGGGTGTTGGCGCGTTGCCGTTCCGCCACGGCATCGACGCTCGTCGCATCGACGAAATCGACCTCGATGCCAAATCCTTGCAGAGTGCGCAGGAAACTGTTGGTATTGCCGAACAGGAAGGCGCTGGAAATGAGATGGTCGCCGGCTTTCAGCAAGCTCAGCATGAGCGCCGAGATCGCCGCCATTCCGGTGGCAAGGGCGATGCTGCCAATGCCTCCTTCCATGGCGCTGATGCGTTGCTGCAAGGCGCTGACGGTGGGGTTCGCCTGGCGGCCATAGGCATAGCCCTTGCGCTTGCCCTGGAAGACTGCGGCGAGTTGCCGGGCGTCCTCGTAGCCATACGCGACCGACGGATGCACGGGCTTGTGCAATACGCCGTGCTCGGGGCGGCCCGCACGGTCCGAATGGACGTTGCGCGTGGTGAATCCCTGGTTCTTGATCGTGGGTTTTGCCATGGCAGGTTTCGACATCGGCATCTTCGGCGCGTATCGATGCGGCAGCCCGCCGCGCGGCTACAGGCCGGCGAAGATCGGCCCCGATTCTATCAGAAGCTGGATTTCGGCGACCTTCTGCCGATACGCCTCGCTGCCGGTGTTCTGGTAGAGTTCGCTGAAATCGTCTTCGCTCAGGCCGTCGCGATTGCCGCCGACCCTGGGCATGAAATCGGCGTCGGAATCGAGCTCGCTCATGCGGCGCTGGATTTCCAATGCGCTTTCCCGGTCCCGGGTCGCGACTCGCGCCAGGGTCACGCCAACGCTGTTTGCGGTGAGGTCGGAAAAGCTGAACCCAGAACGGTGCCTGGCGTCATAGGATTCCTTGGCAGTGGAAAGCAGCAGGGCCAGCTCCGGGCCAAGCGCGACGGTGATGGCAGCGACCGAACTCAGGTGCTGGGCCAGATCCTGCCGTCGTTGCAGGCGAACCTCGATGAATTTCGCCGGCGCCACGGCGGCGGCTGCTTCCGCGCCGATCAATTGCGCGATGTCCTCTCCGTTGACATAGGCTGCCAGCGTTTGCAGCAGGGCCTGGTTTTCGGCGATGGGATCGCTGCCTTGCAAGGACTTCCTTCTCGCTTCGGCGAACAGCGGCGCGAGCAGCCTCCCCAGCGGAATGGCGCGTTCGCTGGCGGCGGCTCGATCTGCGGTCTGGCGGATCACCGCATGGTATTCGACGATGCGTTGCCGGTCGCTTTCGGAAATCAGCCACTGCCTGGCCTGGGCGCCGATGCGCCCGAGCAGTTGCGGCTCCCAATTCATGCCGACGCGGATTTCATCGGCGCCGAGCTGCAAGCTCGTCACATTGGCGAGCAAGCGGCCGATTTCCGCGCGCAGGGGCTGGCCGGCGTCTGTCTCGGCGGGAAACTGCGGCGTCAGCCAGCCAAGCACGAACCTGGGAACCGGCATGGCGCCGACCCACAGGCTGTGCAACTGCGGCCGCCTGCCATCGCTGATGATCGTGCCGCGCAAGTTCAGGTATGACAACCCGCCACCCGCCAGCGAACGGCTAACCGCGAAATCCAGTGCGCCTTCGCGCAAATGCAGCCGGGCCGCCCAAGGCGGGTTCAAGCGCAGCAATGACAGCAGCTCGCGAGTGAGCAGGTTCAGTTCTTCCTCGTTCCAGCGCAACTCATGGTGCCCCGCCACGCCCGGCGAGGCTGGCACGCTATCGAGCAGCAAGCCTTCAACGCGAACCGCCTCGGCCTTGCCCGGCGGCACGCGCATTTCCACCAGCGGCGTGAATTGCAGGCACAGCAACGCCAGGCAGGCGACCCCCCCCAAGACAATCAGCCAGGGCCGACCCAGCAACACCCCCAGGCACCGCCAGGCACCCCGGCAAAAATTCCGTTCACGCTGCATCATCATCGCCCAAATTGAAGCAAATGCCCCTCCAGCACGTCAATGCGGATGCACGGTTAGTTGTATAATCCGCCTTGCCCCGCATATCGCCAGCGGTTAGAAAAATGAGAAGAACCCTTGCAGCGTTGCCGGAAGATGCCGTCTTCGAGACGCAACGAACCGGCTTGGCATCACTTTTGTTTGCAGTCCTGCGGCTACGCCACGCCAGGGCGGCATCGGTGACTCCCGAAACCGTCCGGTTGGTATTCGGGGCGCGGTTTGTCGATGTGCCTCTGGGCGACATAAAGGAGGTTGATGTCGCCATCGGACGCTTTTGGTCCGGCATATGCCTGCGGCACATTGGGGGGAGTTCGCGTGTCTCGGGCCTGTCTCGAAAGGCCGCGCAAGAGCTTGCCCAGAAGGTCGAAGCGGCGAGATGCGCATGGTGGTTTCGGGCCCTTGCCGCACGCACGAGCACACTTCGTTCGGTTCGCGACCGTATTGCTGAACTTGCCAATCCCCCCAAATTTCTTTTTGCTGACGCATTGCGCGAACTGCAGGCCGATGCAAGAGCGGCGGTTGCCGGATTCGCCATGCATTGGCCGGAGGCGTTGTCGAGCACCGAGGAAGTCCAATTGCTGCAGGATGCGCTCTCGTTTCTCGAAGCGCCAGACGATACGAGAACGAAGGCCAACGCAGCTTTCGTCGCAAACGAACTGGTTCGTTCGCGGAAGTTCTTCGACACGGTCGAGGCCCGGCCTCTGACAGAAGAACAACGCCGGGCAGTTGCCGTGGATGACCGTCGCAACCTCGTGGTTGCTGCCGCCGGAAGCGGCAAGACCTCGGTCATTGTAGCCAAGGCGGGATGGTTGGTGCAGAGAGGTTACCGCAAGCCCTCCGAGTTGCTTCTGCTAGCCTTTGCCCGCGATGCTTGCAAGGAGATGGAGGAGCGGCTTGGCAAGCGCTTGGGCAATGCAGTTGCAGGTGCAGTGACGGTACGAACTTTTCACAGTCTCGGCATGGCCATCATCGGCGAGGTCGAGGGAAAGCGCCCAACTTTGGCCGCAGCGGCCGAGAATGATCGGAAATTTTTCGACCTGCTCAAGGGCATCGTGGCGGGCTTGCTGGCCGACCATCGCCTTTCGGTCGTATTGCGAGAATGGTTCCAAAACGAGTTCGCGCCTTACAAAAGCGAACACGAGTTCAAGCACTGGGGCGAATATTACGCTTACATTCGGAAGTTTGGCATCCGCTCGCTCAAGGGTGAAGCCGTCCGTAGCTTTGAGGAGTGCGAGATCGCGAACTTCCTCTATCTCAACGGCGTTGCCTATGAATACGAGGCACCCTACGAGCACGAGATGGCCACTTCCGAAAAGCGCCAGTACAAGCCCGATTTCCATCTTCCCGAGCACGGCATATACATTGAGCATTTCGGGATCAATGCTGCCGGGAACACGGCATCGTTCGTCGACGAGAAGGAGTATCTGCGGGGAATGGAGTGGAAGCGCAATGTTCATGCTGAACGAGGTACCACCCTGATCGAGACTTTCAGTCACGAGCACACCGACGGCAGGCTACTGCGAAATCTGGAAGAAAAGCTCGCGACCCATGGAGTGACGCTCTCGCCGATTCCCCACGAGGAGATATTCATGACCCTCAAGCGAGAGGGGCGGATCAATCCTTTCACGCAGCTTGTTGCGACTTTCCTGCAACATTTCAAGGGAAGTCGATTGTCTTTTCCTGCTCTCGCTGAACGTGCCGGGGCACATCGGCATAGGGAGCGATCACGTGCGTTTCTTGCCGTATTTCAACCCATTTTTGAGCGATACCAGGAAACGCTGGCCCGCTCGGGCGAGATCGACTTCCACGACATGATCAACCGGGCGACCGATCTTGTCGAGGCTGGTCGTTACCGCAGCCCGTTCCGATACATCCTGGTCGACGAGTTCCAGGACATCTCGCCAGCCCGGGCCAGGCTGCTGAAGGCCTTGCTCGACAGTTCGCAGGGGAGCCAGTTGTTTGCGGTAGGCGACGACTGGCAGGCCATCTATCGCTTCGGTGGATCCGACATCGCTGTCATGCGGGAGTTTGGGTACCGGTTCGGTGCGTTCGCGCGGAGCGATCTCGCAACCACGTTCCGCTGCGCCGACCGTATTGCATCGGTTGCCACCGATTTCGTGCTGCGTAATCCCGAGCAAATCCGCAAGGCAGTCCGAACGACGCGCAAGGCCAAATTGCCGGGGGTGCATGTCGGTTTGCTCGGCGAGCAGGAGCTTCCGTTGCTCAAGGAGGCTCTTGAGCGGATCGCGGAGGATGCCAGCCGACACGATGGGATGGCCGATGTGCTGTTGCTGAGCCGCTACCGGCACCTCCGGCCTCGCAACATGAGCGTGCTGCAAAAGCAGTACCCAAGCCTTCGTTTCGACTGGAAGACCATACATCGCTCCAAGGGCTTGGAGGCCGACTATGTCGTGGTGATCGGACTGTGCTCGGGCAAATACGGCTTTCCTGCAGAGATCGCCGATGACCCGTTGCTCGATCTGGTTCTCTCAGCAGCCGAAGACCATCCAAATGCGGAGGAACGCCGTTTGCTCTATGTTGCCATCACCCGGGCGAGACGACAGGCCTTCCTGCTCGCAGACAGCGGCCCGCCGTCCGAGTTTGTTACGGAGCTGCTCAACGGCGGCTACGATGTCGAGGTGTTCGGTCGCCCACCGGAAGCTGAGACATCCTGCCCTCGATGCATTGATGGATTCTTGCGGCGGCGCGAGAATGCCCGGCATGGGCATGTTTTCTATGGCTGCTCGAACTATCCTTTGTGTGAGCACACCGAACGGGCTTGCCCGCTCTGCACAACCGGCCTTCCTCTCAGGTCCGGTGAGCGCTATCTGTGCCGTGACTGCGGGGGAATGATCGACTGCTGCCCAGACTGCGATGGCTGGCTGGGCACTCGAATGGGCAGATATGGCCGTTTTCTCGGCTGCTCGAACTATCCTGACTGCAATTACACACGCAATTTGCGCCACCGCAAAGGATGACCCGGTTTTTTCCGCAGCCTGTTATGCTACAGTCGGCGGTCGGGATCGGTAGACGGAGCATGGCCAAGGCATGGCGTCCAGGACATGAGACATCGGGGATATGACAGCAAAGTGCCGCATTTCCGTGAATCTGGCTCCTGAAGAATATCAGGAGCTGGTTGCCCTTGCCGGTGAGGCCCAAGAATGCGCGAAAACAGGAAATGAACATGAAGGCAGATCAAATTTCTTCCATAGAGCTTTGCGCTGGTGCAGGTGGTCAGGCGCTGGGGCTGGAGCGGGCTGGATTCGAGCATAGCGGGCTTGTGGACATAGATCGACATTGCTGCAACACACTGAAGCTGAACCGCCCTCAGTGGACGGTACTTGAAAAGGATCTGCGCCGATTTGCCGAAGAGGATGCCCACGCATTTCAGGGAGTGGAACTGGTGGCGGGAGGTTTGCCTTGTCCCCCGTTCTCGATAGCG
Source organism: Gammaproteobacteria bacterium (assembly GCA_007571115.1). GTDB lineage: Bacteria > Pseudomonadota > Gammaproteobacteria > Pseudomonadales > Pseudohongiellaceae > UBA9145. Next base: position 6,546 of record RKSA01000244.1, on the reverse strand, counting down.
GGCAAGCAGCTTGGTGACCTTGATGATCGCAATCTGTTCCCGGCAGCTCTTGAAATCATCCAGATTATACGCCCGCAGGCAATAATGATCGAAAATGTCAGAGGGTTCTTGGGAGCAGTATTTAAAGACTATCGGTCCCAACTCAAAAGGCAGCTACAGAAGTTGGGGTATGAAGTGGATTGGCGCTTGTTTAATGCCTCTGACTTTGATGTTCCACAGTTGAGACCTCGCGTGGTCATTGTCGCCCTGAGAAAGGAAATCGCCAGCGATTTTGCATGGCCTTCAGGAAATGAGAAAACTTCTGCCACCGTCGGCAACACCATTGGCGACCTTCTGGGTGCCGATGGCTGGCGCGGGGTAAAGGCTTGGATGCAGCAAGCGGACGATATAGCGCCGACGATAGTGGGAGGTTCTCTCAGGCATGGAGGCCCTGATCTCGGCCCCACGCGGGCAAGGCAGGCTTGGGCAGCTCTTGGCGTGGATGGCAAGGGGATCGCGAACGGGCCTCCCTCACCTGACTTTGTCGGAATGCCCAGACTCACTGTGCCCATGGTGGCCCGATTGCAAGGCTTTCCCGATGACTGGAAATTTTCAGGCGGCAAGACAGCGGCCTATCGTCAAGTGGGCAATGCATTCCCGCCTCCGGTGGCTCATGCGGTTGCCGAGAAGCTGATGGAGTGTCTCTCTGCGTCTCGGGTCGTTCCTGTCAGAAGGGATGCCGCGTGAGTGGGCAATCTGTTCTCGTCGCTCTCGCTGAGCTGATCGAAACTGTGGAAGAGATATGCTTGCCTGATGAAGTCAGTCATTCACTGCATGCAATGGTTGATGGGAAACGACTCCGGGATATTTCTGATCTTCCTTTGGACCTCGCAATTTAGCATTTGACGGGAATGTGTCCGGTTGGCTGGCCTCGCAGGCCGCAAGAGGCGAATACGGCGGGGTCTGCGCTGCAGGCCGGGCTGGCGGGATTGCCGTGGACCGGTGCGCAAGCGTTGCAGCCGGGTCGGTGGCGGCTATAATTGGGGTTGGGACTGTAAGCGGGGGCTTTATCGTGGCAATGATCGTGGCTGGTGCGAGTGGTGCGACTAGTGCGAGTGGCGCATTCGCTGACGGGCTCATGGACGGACTCGTGCGAATTTGCTGGCACTGTGGCTTCGCCGCGCGTGGCCCCGTCATGGCAGCGGGTATCGCCATCGCTGCATTGATGCTTGCGGGCTGTGGTTCGGCGACCAGTCCCGTGGCATCGAGGGTGCCCGAGGCGTCCGGGGCGCCCGTGACATCGGGGGCGCCCGAAGCGCCTGCGTCCGTGACATCGGTGGCTGGCGATGTGGAGAGCGTGGCGGAAACGTATTCCCGGGTCGAGCCTAGCCCCGAACCCGTTGCCGCTTCCGAGTCGAGGCGTGTCAATCGCGCTGCCGAAGCGGCCGAGCGGGCAAGGCAGGCTGCCGAGCTGCAACGGCAGCGCCAGGACGAGCTGACACGGCAGCGGGAAGAGCAGCAACTTGCGGAAGAGGAACGCCGCGAGCAGGTGGAACGAGCCGAACGGCAACAGCAGGAACAGCGGCAGCAAGCGGCGGAACGCGAAACGCGGCTGGCGCGAATTGCCGAACTCGAGGCGCGCATCGCCGAATTGCGTGCCGAAATCGCTGCGGGGGACGCCCTCAGCGAGACCATGCGCGAAGCGGTTTTAGCCTCCGAGCAATTGCTGGCATTGCTTACCGAAGAGCAGGCCACATACCAGGAAAGCAATCTTGATTCCGAGGGGAACCTGATCGAGCCGCCGGCGACTGAGGAGATCGAAGAACTCGAGACGCGCCGGGGCGCCTTGCTCGAGAAAGTCACTTCGTGCTGATCTGCCGAATCGCCGCGCTGCTCTTTCCATCGCGCTGCTCTTTCCATCGCGCTGCTCTTTTCACCGCGTCGCTCTTTTCACCGCGCTGGCCCTTGTGCCGCGCCGCTCTTTGCCGCGCCACGCACTTTGTCGCGTCGCTTCCTGTGCCGCGCCGCTTGTTGCGCCGCGTGGCGCCTTGTGCCGCAATGCTTTTCCCGTGTTGCCCCTCTTTCCGCCTTGCCTCCTGGGGCTTTGGGCGAGGCAGCCAAGCCTCGCTGACTCTTTGCTCCGATTCGCGCCGATTCTTTGCGTTGTGCGCGGCGAACCCGTGCTTCGAGTCGTTTTGGCGGCTGCGTTATGGTAGAGTGCGCGGCTTCGCGCGAAGCCGCTTTAGCCTCTTTAATGAAGGGAGAACTATCCACATGATGTCGAACCTCACCATCGTGGTGACTACATTGCTGTCCCTGCTCGGACTCGGGATCGCCTGGTACTACATGAGAAAGGTCGTCAGGGTGCCGCTTGACCTTGGCCTGAACGAAGACGAAAGCAAACGCCTGAAGTTCATCCATGGCGCGATCGCTCAAGGCGCCATGGCGTTCCTGAAGCAGGAATATCGCGTGTTGCTCATCTTCATGCTCGCGTTTGCCGCGATCATCGCGCTGCTGATCGACGATACCCACACTCCCGGCTACCGCGAAGGAGTCTACACCGCGATCGCTTTCCTGTTCGGCGCAGTGATTTCGATCGCCTCGGGCTATATCGGCATGAAAGTCGCGACCCAGGGCAATGCCCGGACCACGGTCTCGGCGAAAAAGGACATTTCCCGCGCCTTCAGCGTAGCGATCGACTCGGGTGCTGTCATGGGTTTTGCCCTCGTCAGCCTCGCGACCTTGGGGATGGTCGTGATCTATGTCGTCATGAGCTGGCTGATGTCCGGGCTGGGGCCGGAAAACAACCACATCCTCATGGAAGTCATCGCCGGCTTCGGCCTTGGTGGCTCGACCATCGCGCTGTTCGCCCGGGTTGGCGGCGGAATTTTCACCAAGGCGGCCGATGTCGGCGCCGACCTCGTTGGCAAGGTCGAGCAAGGCATTCCCGAGGACGACCCGCGCAACCCGGCGGTGATCGCGGACAACGTCGGCGACAACGTCGGCGATGTCGCCGGCATGGGTGCCGACCTGTTCGGCTCCTGCGCCGAAAGCACTTGCGCTGCCATGGTCATCAGCGCCGTGGCCTTCGCCTTCGACCCCAATGCCTTGCTCTATCCGATCCTGATCAGCGCCGTCGGCATTCCCGTCAGCTTCATCACCAAGCTCGTCGTCGGGGTGAAAACCGAGGACGATGTGGCGCCTGCCCTGATGAAACTACTGGTCATATCGAGCGTGCTGATGGCGGCGGTGATGTACTTCTTCACCTTGCTGCTCGTTCCCGACTCCTTCACCCTCAACGGCGAGCAATACACCAACATGGGAGTGTACTGGTGCTTCCTCTCGGGCCTCGTCGCCGGCCTCGCCGTCGGCCTGCTGACGGGCTATTACACCTCCGAGAACTACGAGCCCGTCAAGGACGTCGCCAGATCCTGCGAGACGGGGGTCGCGACCAACATCATCTTCGGTCTTGCGCTCGGCTACCGCAGCACCGTGCTGCCGTATCTTTGCATCGCCATCAGCATTTTCGTTTCCTGGCAGCTCGCGGGGATGTATGGCGTCGCCATCGCCTCGCTGGGCATGTTGGGAACCCTGGTGATCGCGCTCATGATCGACGCCTACGGCCCCGTTGCCGACAATGCCGGCGGAATCGCCGAAATGGTCGGCCTGCCGAAGGAAGTGCGGCGCCGCACCGACATTCTCGATTCGGCCGGCAACACCACGGCAGCGATCGGCAAGGGATTCGCCATCGGTGCTGCGATCCTGACTTCCCTCGCGCTGTTCGCCGCCTTCATCACGGCGGCATCGAGCCTGCGCGGCGAGCCGATCACCATGAGCCTGCTCGACCCGCTCGTCTACACCTCGCTGTTCATCGGTGCGGTGCTGCCCTTCCTGTTCACGGCGATGACGATGAAGTCGGTCGGCCGTGCGGCGTTCGACATGATCGCCGAAGTGCGCAGGCAGTTTCAGACGATTCCGGGAATCATGGAAGGGACTGGCAAGCCCGACTACGCCGAATGCGTGTCGATTTCGACCAAGGCGGCCTTGCGCGAGATGATCGCGCCGGGCGTGCTGATTATGGGGACTCCGCTCGTCGCGGGATTCCTGTTTGGCGTCGAGGCGGTCGCTGGAATCCTGGCGGGCTCGCTGGTCGCCGGCGGAGTGCTCGCGATCGCCTCGTCGAATAGCGGTGGCGCCTGGGACAATGCGAAGAAATACATCGAGGCCGGCCATATGGGTGGCAAGGGCTCCGAGCAGCACAAGGCTTCGGTGGTCGGCGACACCGTTGGCGACCCGCTGAAGGACACTTCGGGGCCGTCGCTGAATATCCTGATCAAGCTGTCGGCGATTCTGAGCTTGGTGTTCGCGCCGTTCTTCGTCAATTACGGCGGGATCTGGCTGTAGTAGTGGTTGGGTTGCTGCAGGGGTTTGTGCGGGATTTGTGAGGGGTTTCGTGAGGGGGCTTGTGAGAGGTTTCGTGAGAGGTTTCGTGAGAGGTTTTGTGAGAGTTTCGCGCGGGAGTTAGCGGCATCGACAACATCAGGCACGTCATTTGCGTCGCTTCCGGCAAGGGCGGCGTGGGCAAGTCGACGACTGCGGTCAATCTCGCCCTCGCACTTGGGCGCGGCGCCAGGGTCGGCGTGCTCGATGCCGACATTCACGGTCCGAGCGTGCCGACCTTGCTCGGCGTGCCAGCCGATACCAGGCCCCGGATCATCGGCGGCAGGCAAATGGAGCCGATCGAGGCCCACGGCGTGCATTGCAACTCGATGGGCTTCCTCGTTGACCAGCGCACTGCCGTGGTCTGGCGCGCGCCGATGATCATCTCGGCGTTCAACCAGATGCTCAAGGAAACCGCGTGGCCGGAACTCGACTACCTGGTGGTCGATCTGCCGCCTGGAACGGGAGACATTCCGTTGAGCCTGTCCCAGGCGGTGCGGATGAGTGGCGCCGTCATCGTCACCACGCCGCAGGATCTCGCCTTGCTCGATGCGCGGCGCGGCGTCGAGATGTTCCGCAAGGTCTCGGTGCCCGTGCTCGGAGTGGTGGAAAACATGAGCACACACGTTTGCAGCGCCTGCGGCCATGCCGAGGCGATTTTCGGCAGCGGCGGCGGCGACCGGCTTGCCAGCGATTTTGGTGTGCCGGTGCTGGCTCGCCCGCCTCTCGACAAGGCGATCCGCGAAGCGAGCGATAGCGGCACCCCGCTGCTCGTCAGCGAGCCCGATCATCCGGCCAATTCCGCTTGGCTCGAGCTGGCCCGGGCGGTTGCCGAACACGGCGACAGCGGGCCAGCGCCCGAGACGCCAACAATCACCATCGTCGGCGGTCGCGAAGGCCCCGAGAAATGACAGCAACACAGGAAGCAATATCGTGGATCGAGTCAACGAATTTCTCATTTTTATCGACGGCTATCTAGGCAGCGCAATCTGGTTTCCCTCGCTGCTGCTCGCGACCGGAATCTTTTTCACCCTGTATCTGGGATTTCCGCAGATCCGCTATTTCCGCCACGCGGTGGCGGTCACCCAGGGCAAGTACGACAAGCACGGCGCCCGGGGAGACACCAGCCACTTCCAGGCACTTTCGACCGCGCTTTCGGGTACCGTCGGCACCGGCAACATCGGCGGAGTTGCGCTCGCCTTGCATCTCGGCGGCCCGGCGGCACTGTTCTGGATGTGGATGACGGCGTTCTTCGGCATGACGAGCAAATTCGTCGAGGTCACCCTGTCGCACAAGTATCGCAGCCAGACCGAGGACGGCACCATGGCCGGCGGCCCGATGTACTACATGGAGAAAGGGCTGAAGCTGAAATGGCTCGCGGTGCTGTTCGCGATCGCCACGGTGCTCAGCTCCTTCGGCACGGGCAACCTGCCCCAGATCAACAACATCGCTGCCGGGCTCGAAAGCACCTTCTCCCTCGACCCGTGGATCACCGCGAGCTTCCTTTCGGTATTGCTCGCGCTCGTCATCATCGGCGGAATCAAGCGAATCGCCAAGGTGGCTGCCGCCATCGTGCCGTCCATGGCCTTGCTCTACCTGATCGGGGCGATCGCGGTCATCATTCCCAACGTCGCCAACATCATTCCCTCGTTCACCGCGATCTTCGCCGATGCCTTCACTGGCTCTGCAGCGACCGGAGGATTCCTCGGCGCGACCTTCGCCTATGCCTTTGACCGCGGCGTCAACCGCGGCCTGTACTCGAACGAGGCGGGGCAGGGCAGTGCGCCGATCGCCCACGCTTCGGCGCGCACCGACGAGCCTGCCGACGAGGGAATGGTCTCGATTCTCGAGCCGTTCATCGACACGATCATCATCTGCACGATCACGGGGCTGGTGATCCGGTGCTCGGGGGTCTGGGCGGAGAAGCTTGACAACGAGTTCCAGCGAACCGACCTGCGTTTTCTTGCCGGCGCCTACGTCGAGCAGGACGAGACGCATCAGCGCGAGATCTTCGCCTATTTGAGCGGCGACGAGTCGCCGGTGCGCAATTACGATGGCGTTCTCGAAGTGGTCGATGGGCGAATCGCCAATCTGGCCGAGGTCACCGTGATTCACGCGCGCTCGTTC
>RKSA01000184.1 GCA_007571115.1 Gammaproteobacteria bacterium | reverse complement strand
AAGGTCGTGGCCGTGATAGCGCTTCAGCAAGTCGCCGTAAATCTCGGTCAGGCGCGGCCCGGTCAGGGGCTCGCCGGCTTCGGCGGCGCGATGGATCGCGAGCTCGAACTCGGCGAACATCGTCTGGCGGAACAGCGTGCCGCGGATCTGCTCGAGGGCGCCCCCAAGATAGAACAGCCTTTCGCTGTCGCTGCCCGCGTTGGCGATCATGTATTCCTGGACGAGAATCTCGTTAATCGTCGAGGCGAGTTCTGCCGTGAAGGTCGAGTATCCCGCAGTCTCGAAAGGGTTGGCGGCATTGGCGAGCAGGCTGTGTACGGCGTGACCCCATTCGTGGGCAAAGGTCGACAGCGACTCGTAGTCGTCGTTGTGATTGAGCAGCACGTATGGATGCACGTCGTAGACCGAGCCGTTCATGTACGCGCCGGAGCGCTTGCCCGGCTGGGGATGGCTGTGCATCCAGCGCTGGGACAGGCCATGGGCGAGCAGTTCTAGGTAGCGCTCGCCGAAAGGCTCGAGGGCCGCGAAAGTGATTTGCGCCGAGCGCTCGAGGTCGAAAACTCCGGTTTCAGCATCAACCAGGGGCGGATAGATGTCGTAATAGCGCAATTCCTCGATTCCAAGCAGGCGGCCGCGCAGTTCGAGATAGCGATGGAACAGCGGCAGGGCGTCGTTGACCTGGGTCACGAGCTGGGTGTAGATCTCGGCGGGCAAGCCGTCGTTGAACAGGTTCGCTTCCAGCGCTCCGGCATGGTTGCGCGCCCGGGCGCCGAACACGTTCGACTGCACTTCGGCTGCCAGCGTCGCCCCCATGCCGTCGGCGTACTGGTTCCACGCACTCCAGAACGTGTCGAACACGAGCTTGCGGTCAGCGCGGTTCGGTGTGCCGCGCCAGAACGAATAGCCGGCCTGGCTCAGCGTCGCCTCGCTGCCGTCGCTGAGGGTCACCGTCGGCCAGGGGATGTCGGCATTGGCGTAGTTCTCGTAGATCTGCCCAGGTGCCGAAAGCACCAGACCCGCCTGGGCGAGAATCGCTTCGGTGCTTTCGTCGAGGGTATGCGGCGCCTGGCGAACGATGTCTTCAAGCAAAAAGGCGAACTGTTCGAGCCTCGGTTCCTGTTCCTGGAACTCGCCGATCACATCGGCGCCGAGAGCGAGAATTTCCGGGCGCATCCACGAAGTCTGCTCGCCGAGCTCGGCGAACATCTGCCGCGCCCGGCCAAAGCGCGCCTGGGCATCAGCTTCGCGCTGATCGACATCGCGCATCAGGCTCGTGTAGACGTAAACGCGCACGGCCTCTCTGGTAATGTCGGAGCGCTCCTCGAGAGCATCCGCAAGCGCGACAGCGCCATCGCCGAGCGTGCCGCGATAGCGCTCGAGGGTGCCGATGCGTTGCGAAACGTCATCGATCGCCTGCTCCCATTCATCCAGGCCCGGATAGATGTCGGTCAGATCCCATTCCTGGGAAGCGCTATCGGATTGCCCACGAACATCGACGGCAAGCGCCGCCAGCAGCAAAACGGCAAACAAGGCAGAAATCGGTTTCAGGGACATGGCGATTCTCCCCAAGACAAAGCAACCCCGCTGCATCAGGTGCGGGCTTCGAGGATTCCGGTTTCGCGTTCGGACTTGCCGATCACCACGGCGCCGCAGGAATCCGAGAAGACGTTGATCGAAGTCCTGAACATGTCGAGCACGCGGTCGGTGACGAGCAACAGCCCGATCGCCTCGATCGGCAGGCCGATGGCGGTCAGGATCACCGCGATCGCCACGAGGCTCGCGGCGGGAATTCCGGCAACGCCGAGCGAGGTCAGCAAGGCGATCAGCACCACGGTGAATTGCGTGCCGAAAGTCATGTCGAGACCGTAGGCCTGGGCGATGAAGATCGCCGCCACGCATTCGTACAGCGCCGTTCCGTCCATGTTGATCGTCGCTCCAAGCGGCAGGCAGAAGCTCGTCACCCGGTCGGAAACGCCGGCGCGCTTTTTCGTGCATTCCATCGTCAAGGGCAAGGTCGCCGATGAGGACGCCGAGGAGAATGCCGTCAGAATCGCTGGCGCCATTGCCTGGAAATGGGCGAAGGGGCTGACCTTGGCGAGGTATTTCAGCATCAGCGGCAAAACCACGAACACGTGGAAGGAAAGCGCGAGCACTACCGTGATGAAGAACTTGATCAATGGCTCGAAGGCGCTGAAGCCCGTCGAAGCGATGGTTTCCGCAACCAGGCCGAACACGCCGATGGGAGCGAAGCTCATGATCCACATGGTGATTTTCATCATCGTGTCGAAAACGCCGGTCCAGAAGCTGAGCATCGTCTCCTTGGGGCCTTGGGCGATTCGCGACATGAAGAAGCCGAACACCAGGCTGAAGAAGATCAGCCCGAGCATCTCGCCTTGGGCTGCTGCGGCGACGATATTGGTCGGCACCATGCGCAGGAAGATGTTGACGATGTCGCTGCCGCCACGGCCTTCGACGCTGACCATGGCCGATGCGAGTTCGCCGCTGTCGACGGTCAGGTTGAGCGCCTCGCCGGCCGGCTCGCCATTGAGCATTCCGGGCGCCAGCAAGTTGACGAAGAACAGTCCGGCCAGAATCGCCAGGGTGCTCGTTGTCGCGTAGTAGAGAACGGTTTTCCCGCCGAGTCGGCCAAGGTCCGAGCCACTGCCGAGCTTGGCGATGCTGACGATGATCGACGACATGATCAGCGGCACGATAATCATGCGCAAGGCATTGAGAAACAAGCTGCCAAGAAAATCGTAGATGCCGTAGAACGTGACCCCGAACAGCCCCATTTCGGTGCCGGTGACCGTCCCCAGAACCACCGCCGCAACGATGGCGATCAGGATCTGCCAATGCAGTTTCAACTTGCGCATGCCGTTCTCTCCTCTCTGCTCTTGCGGTTTGTTCCCTACCAGCGCCGGAACCCGATTTGCCCCAGCAAGTTCGGTGATGATAGCGAAACCACGAATCGTTTGCTAGCAAGAGCCTTGTCCAACGCGAAGCGAGTCTGAACGGGAGGGCCGATTCCAACGCGAAAAGAGCCTGAAATTGGAAAATGCCGCGCCTGCATTGCGCGGGGCTGTTG
>RKSA01000094.1 GCA_007571115.1 Gammaproteobacteria bacterium | reverse complement strand
CCGGTCCGCATCGTCTCGAGGTCGGACTCGGAGCCCATCAAAATGGCAACGAAAGGCGTGCTCATCGGTTTCTACTCCCTCTGCCTCTGGCAAAAGCGGCTAAAACTATACTAGTCAGGCTCTCCACGCAAGCTGATGATCTTCCAGCCTCGCTGCCGGGCCACGCTCGCGAGCCGCTCGTCGGGATGCACCGCCACGGGCTCGCCGACGAGTTCGAGCAAGGGCAGGTCGTTGGCCGAATCCGAATAGAAGACCGCACGGTCGAGCCCGGCCAGGCCGAGGCTTTCGCCATGGTGCGCCAGCCAGTGCGCCAGTTTGCTCGCCTTGCCTTGCTGGAAGCATGGCGTGCCGCGAATTCGCCCGGTGATCGCGCCGCCCGCGATCTCGGCCTCGGTCGCGAGCAATTCGTCGATCGCGAACAGCTCGGCGACCGGGCGTGCGATCAGGTCATTGGTCGCGGTGACGATCATGCAGAAGTCTCCCGCCCAGCGATGCTCGCGAACGAGCTCGAGACCCGCATCGTGTACCATGGGCCTTGCCCAGTGTTCGAGGAACTCTGCGAGCAGCGCTTCGCGCTGCGTGGCGCTGCACTCGCGCAGCGGCGCCAGGGTGAATGCCAGCCAGGCGTGGATATCGAGCCTGCCGGCGACATAGTCGGCGTGGAAGCGGTCGTTCTCCCTGCGATGGGAAGGCTCGTCGACCAGGCCGCTGGCGATCAGGAATTCTCCCCAGGCGTGGTCGCTGTCGCCGGCGAGCAAGGTGTCGTCGAGGTCGAACAGGGCCAGGCGCCGCTTCGTGCTGCTGTTCATGCTGCTGTCTCGCGATCGGTTCAACGTGCTGGAAATTATAATTTTCACTTCGGCGCAAGCCAATCGCGCATCGGCCCGAACCTGTACAGGAGCGGGCCGGGTGTGAAACAATGGCAGCGAATTGACAGTGGAATCGCGAAGTGCTCGACTCTGACGGCTTCCGGGCAAACGTGGCGATGATCGTCTGCAATCGCTTGGGCAAGCTGCTTTGGACCAAGCGGATCGGCAACGACGGCTGGCAGTTTCCCCAAGGCGGAATGCAGCCAGGAGAGTCGCCCGAGCAGGCGATGTACCGCGAGCTGCGCGAGGAAGTCGGTCTATGCGCGGCAGACGTCAGCGTGCTCGGCGAAAGCCAGGGCTGGCTTCGCTACCGTCTGCCGAAACGCCTGATTCGGCGCAGCCTCGGCCCGGCCTGCATCGGCCAGAAGCAGAAATGGTTCCTGCTCGGCCTGGAAAGCGAAGACAGTCGCATTCGGCTCGATCTTGCAACGACTCCCGAATTCGATGACTGGCGCTGGGTCGACTATTGGGCGCCGTCTGACCAGGTCGTCGAATTCAAGCGCCAGGTGTACCGGCGCGCCTTGACGCAGTTTCGCGATGCGCGCGACCGCTATGTCGAGCGGCACAGGCAGCAGTCGCGACCTGTGCCGCAGCCCGGCGCCCCGACGCCGGACTGACGGCGCATCGCGCAGTTTCAGCGGAACGCGGTTTCAGCGAAGAGAAGTGGAAGAGAACATGCTCGACAGACTTCGCAGCATCGTCCAGGAAGTCAGCGCGGCGGGAGATCTGCAATCGGCTCTCGACATCATCGTCAATCGCGTCCGGGAAGCGCTCGATTCGCAGGTCTGCTCGATCTACCTGCTTGATCGCGATTTCCATTGCCATGTGCTCATGGCATCCGAAGGACTGAACAGGGAAGCCGTGGGCCAGGCCTCGCTGGGGCTTGGCGAAGGCCTCGTCGGGCTGGTCGCCAAGCACGCCGAGCCGATCAACCTGCGCGACGCGCCAGCGCATCCCAGCTTCCGCTTTCTCGAAGAGACCGGCGAGGAGGGCTTCCACGCCTTTCTCGGCGTGCCGATCATCCACCATCGGTCGACATTGGGCGTGCTCGTGGTGCAGCATCGCGAACGGCGGCGTTTCGACGAAGGCGAGGAGGCCTTTCTGGTGACCTTGTCGGCGCAACTCGCCGGAGTCATCGCCCATGCCGAGGCGACCGGCGCCATCGAAGGCATCAGCCCTTCCGGGCAAAGGATTTCCGACACCGTGTTCAGCGGAGTTTCGGGCTCTGCGGGAGTTTCCATCGGCGTCGCGGTGGTCGTGTCCCACCATGCCGATCTGAGCTACGTTCCGGAACGCATCGTCGAGGATGTCGAGGCGGAAATCGAGTTCTTCAATTCCTCCCTCAACGCCGTGCGCGAGGAGATGCGGCAGCTCAACGAACAGGTCGCGGGGCAGTTGGCCGAGGAAGAGCGGCAGTTGTTCGATGCCTACGTCCACATTCTCGACGATGACGCGCTCGGCAACGAGGTCGTCGAGCGCATCCGCGTGGGCCATTGGGCCCAGGGCGCCTTGGCCTGGGTTGCCAACGAGCATTTGCGCGCCTTTGAAACGATGGAAGACGAATACATGCGCGAGCGCGCCGTCGACATCAAGGATCTTTGCGCCCGGGTGCTCGCGCATCTGCAAGAGGAGAAGCCCGTGCAGCCCGACTACCCGGACGACACGATTCTCGTCAGCGAGGAGCTGACCGCCTCGATGCTCATCGAGGTGCCGAAAGACAGGCTCAAGGGGCTGATTTCGGTAAAAGGCTCGGGCAATTCCCACGTCGCGATTCTGGCACGAACCATGGGAACGCCGACGGTCATGGGAGTCGTCGACCTGCCCTTCCACCAGCTCGAAGGCAGGCCATTGATCGTCGACGGCTACAAGGGCGAGGTCATCACCAACCCCTCCGAGCATCTGCTCGGGCAGTTCCGCGAAACGATCAGGGAACAGGAGCAGTTGACCCGGGGCCTGCAGGGCTTGAAAGACCTGCCCTGCGAAACCGCCGACTGCCATCGCGTTTCCCTGCAGGTCAACACCGGCCTGATGTCGGATGTGGTGCGCTCCCTCGACCAGGGTGCCGAAGGCATCGGCCTGTTCCGCACCGAGGTTCCCTTCCTGCTCGCCGAGCGCTTTCCTTCCGAGCAGGAACAAACCGAAATCTATCGCGAGCAACTGGCGACCTTTGCGCCGAAGCCGGTCACCATGCGCACTCTCGATATCGGCGGCGACAAGGC
>RKSA01000175.1 GCA_007571115.1 Gammaproteobacteria bacterium | reverse complement strand
CCGATCAGCGAAAAAGCCATTCTTGCGCTTGAAACTCGCATTGCTGTTGCGTAGACTTCGCGCCTCCTTCGCGCATCGTGCCGCGCACCAGCATCGCGATGCTTCCAATGCGTTTTTTGAGGATATTCCCATGACGTTGCGAATCAACGACATCGCACCGAATTTCAGCGCCGCTACCACCCATGGCGAGATCGATTTCCACGAATGGCTCGGAAACCAATGGGGGGTGCTGTTTTCCCACCCCAAGGATTTCACGCCGGTATGCACCACCGAGCTTGGCTACATGGCGGGCCTCGAGGCCGAGTTCGCCAAGCGCAACTGCAAGATCATCGGCCTGAGCGTCGATCCGGTGTCGAGCCACGAAGCCTGGGCCAAGGACATCGAGGACGTGCAAGGCCATCGGGTCAACTATCCGATGATCGGCGATCACGACCTGAACGTGGCGAAACTGTACAACATGCTGCCGGCCGACGAACCCGGCACCTCGGAAGGCCGCACGCCGATGAACAACGCGACGGTGCGCTCGGTGTTCATCATCGCCCCGGACAAGACGATCAAGCTGATGCTCACGTATCCGATGACGACGGGACGCAACTTCGACGAAATCCTGCGCGTGCTCGACTCGATGCAACTGACCGCGAAGCACAAGGTCGCGACTCCGGTGAACTGGCAGCAGGGCGACGACGTGATCATTGTCCCTGCGGTTTCCAACGACGAAGCCGAGAAGCTGTTTCCCAGTGGCTGGAAAACCGTCAAGCCCTACTTGCGAACCGTCAGCCAGCCGCAGCAATAGCAGCGATTCGGCAGTGTGCTAGCACACGGGAGCGAACGCTGCCGACTCGGGGTCGGCCACCCAGAGCGTGCCATCGACGATATCGAACCACCATCCGTGCAGCGTCAGCTCGCCCCGCGCCTCGCGTTCGCGAAGCCAGGGCCTTGCCCGGAGGTTCTCTAGCGATTGCAGCACCGAGCGCTGCTCGGCGTGGCGGCAAAGCTCGTCGAGCGGCGAGGCGCCGTGTGCAGCGATGATTTCCTGGCAGGCTATGTCTGCCACGGCGGTCCACCGTTCAAGGCACGACTCGTGGCTGGCCTCGGCCGCGCCTGGCGCTGGCTCGCCTGGCTGCGAGCCGCCCAGCGCCTGGTCGAGGGCGGTTCGCACGCCGGCGCAGCGCGAGTGACCGCAGACGATCAGATGCGGGATGCCCAAGGCGTTCAGGCCGAGTTCCACCGCAGCCATGACCGCAGCATCGGCGCCAGCCGAATCGGGAGGCGGAACGAGATTCGCCACGACCCGAACCACGAGCAGGTCGCCAGGGCGGACGCCGAAAACCAGCGCCGGATCGACCCGCGAATCGGCGCAGGCGATCATGATGGCGCCAGGTTGCTGGCCGCCGGAAAGGCTCCGCATCAAGGAGTTGCTGGCGCCGTATTCGCGCTGCCGAAACGTCTGCGCGCCTTGCAGCAAGGTCGCAATCACGTCGTCGTTGGCGGAATTGGTGGAGTTGCTGGAAGTGTGGGGCATCGGCAAAGCGCTCCTGATCGGCATGGGCTGCGCCACCCAAGCGCGGCGCGCAAGGCAGATTCTCGCATAAACCTGCTGTAAAACCTGCCGCAAAACCTTGCAAGCGGCTGCCGATGCGCGTAATCTCGGCAGAATGTTGTTTCGGGTTGCGTGAGCACGGCACGGCGGCGGCAGTTGCAGCGGCGGTTGCGAGGGCAGTTGCGAGGGCGGTTGCGAGAAAGCCAACTGCAAGAAAAATTTCAAGAATCCTTCAACATCCTGTAACCTGCTGGCGTTATCCTGCGCAAAACCTGCTCAAGGAGTCCTGAGGTGAGGAACGGCCTTTCGAATCTCGACGTCACCACCTATCTCTGGCTGCACCGGGTTCAGGAAAAAGCGATCCTGACCCAGATCAACCGCTGGATTTCGCGTTCCGGGGACGGCTATCTGTACGTCGCCATCGCCGGGCTCGGCTTCTGGCTGGCGCCCGACACCGCTGGCGAATTTCTCAAGACCGGCCTGCTCGCCTTCGCCATCGAGCTGCCGGCCTTCCGCCTGCTCAAGGAATGGATCAAGCGCGACCGCCCCTTCGTGCAGTTGAGCGACTGCGCGAGGGCCATCGATCCCCACGACAAGTTTTCCATGCCTTCAGGGCACACTGCGGCGGCTTTTCTCATGGCCGGCCTGATCAGCGTGCATTACGTCGCGTTCGCCGTGCTTGCGTATTTCTGGGCGGCGCTGATCGGCAACTCCCGGGTGGCGCTCGGAGTCCACTACCCTGGCGACATCATGGCTGGCGCCATGCTTGGCAGCGGTTCGCTATTGCTCGCCCTGGCCATCGTCAACTGACTTGATGCGCGCCTTGTATGGCATCCAGGGCACGGGCAACGGCCATCTGGCCCGGGCCCGGGCGCTGGCGCCGGCCTTGCGCGAGGCCGGGGTCGAGCTCGACTTCGTCGTTACCGGGAGGAAGCGGCAAGACTGTTTCGATATGGACGCATTCCCGGATTTTGACTGCTTCCGGGGCTTGTCGCTGGCGCTCCGCAAGGGCAGGCTGCGGCCCTTCGGCACGGTGTTCGGCAACAATGTCTTCGCTTTCGCGCGAGACCTGGGCAAACTCGATCTGCGCCGCTACGATCTCGTCATCAGCGACTTCGAACCGCTGACGGCCTGGGCGGCGCGGCTGCGCAATGTCCCCGTGGTCGGAGTCAGCCACCAATGCGCCTTCGATCATGCGGTTCCCAAGGTGCGCGGCTATCGTGCATCGGTCATGGTCATGCGCCATTTTGCCCCGGCCAGCGTTGCGATCGGCCTGCACTGGCATCATTTCGGCCAGCCGGTGCTGCCACCATTGATCGGGCGCCTGGAAGCGAAACGGCCGCTGCCAGGAAAGGTGCTGGTCTACATGGTGTGGGAGCCTCTCGACAAGCTCATCGAGTTCCTGCGACCGCTGGCGACGCAATGCGAATTCATCATCTACACTGCCACCGAAGCCGAGCACGCGGCGGGCAGCATCACGATCAAGCCGCTTTCGTACCGCAACTTCCATCGCGACCTGCAGGACTGCGCGGGAATCATCAGCAATGCCGGCTTCGAGCTTTCCAGCGAAGGGCTTGCCATGGGCAAGAAACTGTTGCTCAAGCCGATTTCCGGCCAGTACGAGCAACTTTGCAATGCTCTGGCCTTGCAGGCTCTCGGCAGGGCGACCGTGGTCGACTCGCTCGACCGTGACACGCTTGGCCAATGGCTCGAATTGCCGATGCCGCAGCGCGTCGCCTATCCCGACGTCGCCGCTGCGGTCGCGGGCTGGATCGCCGCAGGCCGACCGGTCGCCCTCGACGAACTTGCCAGCGACCTGTGGCGCTCGACCGACCTGCCCCTCGTTTGGGATGCCGATTTCGGCGAGCGGCTGCGGTTCGGCCTGCTCGCCTGAGCGCCGCTCACGCGTGGGGCGCCTTGCTGGCGAGCAGTTGCACGGCGCTGATGCGGCGCTCGCGGAAACCGCCTTCGCAATAGCTGAAGTAGTAGTCCCAGAGGCGCAGGAACTCGGCTGGGTAGCCGTCCTCGCGCAAGGCGTCGAGATTTTCGAGGAAGGATTCGCGCCAGCGCGCAAGCGTGTCGGCGTAGTCGATTCCGAGGTCGCGCAGGTCGCGCATGACGAAGTCGGTTCGCTTTGCCATGATCTCCGAGATGACGCTGAGCGAAGGGAGGAAGCCGCCAGGGAAGACGTGCTTGCGAATGAAGTCCTCGTGGCGGCAGTAGGCGGCGTAGCGCTGGTCGGAGATGGCGATCGCCTGGATGAGCAGGCGGCCACCGGGCTTGAGCAGCTCGTTGAGCTTGCTGAAATACGTGGCGAGGTAGCGTCGGCCAACGGCCTCGATCATTTCCACCGAAACGAGCTTGTCGAAGCTCCCTTGCAGTTGCCGGTAATCGCGGTTGATGACCATGATGCGGTCGGCGAGCCCTTCTTGCGCGACTCGCTCGCGAACGTGCTCGTACTGGGCGAGCGAGTTGGTCACGGCAGTGACCTTGCTGCCGCGCTGCCTCGCGACGTGCATCGCGAGCCCGCCCCAACCGCAGCCGACTTCGAGGACATGATCCTTGGGCCCCAGCTCGAGCAGCTCGCAGATGCGATCCATCTTGCGCAATTGCGCGTTGACGAGGCTCTCGTCGGGGCCGGCGAAGATCGCGCTCGAGTATTGCATGTGCCGGTCGAGAAAGCCGCGGTAGAAATCGACTTTCAGGTCGTAGTGGCGGCGGATGTTGCGCCGCGCCTGCTCGCGGCTGTTACGGCGCGCGCGCAGCCGCAACAGCTTGGCGGGCTTGAACAGCCAGCCAAAACGCCGCCCCCAGGCATCGGTCATGTCGAGATTGCGCGCGCAGAAGCGAATCACCGCGAGCAGGTCCGGGCTGCTCCACCAGCCGTCCATGTACGCCTCGGCGGCCGCGACATCGCCGCCGAGCAGCCCCCACGCATACGCTCTCGTGTCGAGCACATCGACTTCGGCCTGCAGGGGGTGGCTGGCATCGCCGACCCGGGCGATGACAATGCCGTGCTCGCGAACAACAAGGTGGCCCTGCCTGACGTTTTTCTGCAAAACCCGCAGCAGCAAGCCGCGCAGCCAGAGCTGGGCGCGAGTCGGTGGTGCTGGGCATTGCGCGTCGCGGCCGGTTTTCATCAGCTTTCGGTCCATTGCCACTACCGCCGCTGCCTGATTGATCGGCCCAGCGCAGCGGTGCGAACTGGATGCCGATGCACAGGGCTGCGCTTCAGAAACAGCCGCAGCGCCTGCCAATGAATCGCTGCGAGCAGGGCGGCGGTCTGGGATGGCCGACGCAGCAGCAGCCCATTGAGCGCGCGCTGGTTCAGGGGCTCGCGGCGCAGGCTCAGGCTCGCGTCCATCGTCAGCTCGCCGCAGCCGTTTTCAACGCGCAAATGCACGGCGAGACGGTCGCCATCGGGGGGCTGGACTCGCCAGCGATATTGCTGGCTCATGGGATTGAAGGGGGAAACGTGAAACTCCTTGTCATGGGGGCTCGGATCGGCAAGATCGAGCGCGTAGCAGTGCCTTTCGTTCCATGGCGTGTTGCTGACCTCGGCGAGCATGTGGCGGAACATCCCATCGCGCTTGACGAAATAGAGATTGAGCGGACTGAAGTAACAACCAAGATAGCGCAATTGTGCCAGTAGCCAGACCTCTCCATCAACCGCCGCTCTTGGCAGCCCGAGGCTTGCCGAGAGCCAGTCGATGGCGACTTCGGCCAATGGGCGGTGCGGCTCGGCAAGGTAGTCGCTGCGGCGGAAACGCGCCCAGTGCCAAGGCTTCTCGCCGACCTGCCAGAACGGCTCGAAAAGATCGGGAAGCTCATCGAGCTTGAGCAGCCACATCGATATCGGGTAATGGAACTGATGCCGCACGGGATTCATGCGCCGATGGCGCAGCCGGCCCTGAAACAGGCCGGATTCGAAGTTTTGCGGCATGGCCGGTTTCACGGAGCGACTCCGAACCTTTTGCCCACGTCGATGGCGCTGCGAACGCCGTCTTCGTGGAAACCGTCGTACCACCATGCGCCGCAATAATGGATGCGGTCGAAACCGCAGATCTCGCCGCGCCGCGCCTGGGCGCGCAGGGTTTCGGCGCTGTAGCGGGGATGGCTGTAGCTGAATTCCGCGAGCACCGATCGCGGATCGACGCGATCGGTGGCATTGAGCGAAACGAGCAAGGGCCGGGGCGAGCGCAGTTTCTGCAAGGTGTTCATGCAATAGGTAACGACCGGGGGGCGCTCGTTTGATCGGTCGTCGGCGAGAAAGTTCCAGCTCGCCCAGGCCTTGCGCCGCTGCGGCATGAGCCGGGCATCATGGTGCAGCAGCACCGCGTTGGACTGGAAGCGAAACGCCTCGAGGATCTCGCGTTCGGCGCGGCTTGGCGATTCGAGCAAGGCGAGCGCCTGATCGCCATGGCAGGCGAGCACGACCTGATCGAATTCGATGCTGCCGTCATCGAGGCGCAAATGCACTCCGTTGGCGCTGCGGCGGACGCCGCGCACGGGTGTCGAAAGACGGATTCGATCAGCGAAATCGGCGCACAGCGCCTTGACGTAGCTGCGCGAACCGCCAGCGATCGAATGCCAGCGCGGCCGGTTGCGCAGGTCGAGCAGGCCGTGATTGTCGAAGAACCGCGCCAGCATCGCCATGGGGAACTGGTCGGCCTGGCGTGGCTTGCAGGACCAGATCGAGGCGACCATCGGCAGCAGGTAGCTGTCGCGGAACATCGCGCCAAAGCGGTGCCGCTCGATGAACTCGCCGACGCTGCCGGCGCCATCGTGGCGCCGCGCCAGCTTGTTGAAGCGCAGGATGTCGAGCAGCATTCGATGGAACTCGCCGTGCCAGAGGTTGCTACGCTGCGCGAACAGGCTGTTCAGGCTGTGGCCGTTGTACTCGAGGTTGCGCGCCGGGTTCGACACGCTGAAACTCATCTCCGTGCTGACGAGTTCGACCTGCAGCTCTTGCAAAAGCCCCAGGAAATTCGGGTAGTTGCGATCGTTGCAGACGATGAAGCCGGTGTCGACCCAATAGTCGTTCCCTTCCACGCTGGCCGCCACGGTATGGGCGTGCCCGCCAGCGTAGTCGTTCGCCTCGAACACTTGGACATCGTGTTTGCGTTGCAGCAGCCGCGCGGCCATCAAGCCGGAGATTCCGGCGCCGACGACCGCGATTCGGCTGGCTCGTGGATTTTGCTCGGTCATGCAGGCAGTCAATGCGAACTGGGTCCATGTTCAGGGCGGCACGGCAGCGCTGGGCCACGGCCTTGCTTGCGCTTCGCTTCCCGATTCGAGGCGAGGCAATCGTGCAATACGCCTGGGCACGCAGTCGCGGATCAATCACGACGCCGCAAAGTGATCCGGCCCGGTCGAAATGGCGTAAATGGGCTATTATGGAACTGTCGTTAAAGATCGGTTTGCCGATGTTCCAGCCTGTCCCGCAGTGCGCTCGTCCGGGCGCAGAGCGGAGTCGTCGCTGCGTCATCGGGCATGGCGATACCTGGGACAGGGACATGGGGCAGGAGTCAAGCTGCTTGCAATCGGCCAGCGATGAGGAATTGCTCGCTGCCGTCGGCCATTCGGGCGACGCTTCGGCTTTTGCCGAATTGTTCGAGCGTTTTTCCCGGCGCATCTACCATATTGGTCTGCGAATGGCCCGCAGCGAGGATTTTTCGCGGGAGCTGACCCAGGAGGCAATGCTTTCGGTCTGGCAGAAAGCCTCGCTGTTCGATATCGACCGCGGCAGCGCCGAGGCGTGGATCTTCACGTTGACGCGGAACCGCTGTTTCGACATGCTGCGCAAGGCAAAGCGCCAACCGATGCTTATCGGTGCCGATGACATCTGGCCGCCTGGCGAAGAGTTCGAGCCGGCGGAGCTGAAAACCGACGTCATCGCCGAGGAGCACGTGTTGCTGTCGCGAGTGCAAGGCATGTTGCCGCAGCTCCCGGCCGAGCAGCAGGCAGTGATCCGGCAGGTTTACGGAATGGACTTGACCCACGAAGAGGCAGCCAGACGCCTCTCGATACCCCTTGGCACGCTGAAGTCGCGCCTGCGCCTCGGCATGGAAAAACTCCGCCATCTGACTGGAGCGGACCAGTGAACGTGACAACAGAGAGCATGACGGCCATGCATCATCCTTCGCAAGAGATATTGTTGCGATTCGCGCGGCGCGAACTGTCGGTTGGCGCGAGCGTGATCGTTTCCGCCCACATCGAGCGATGTTCCGAGTGCCGCGACCGGGTCGCCGAGCTCGAGTCGCGCCAGTTGCTCGAATGGGGCCTGCTCGAACGCGACTCGCTCGAATGGGATCAGGCAACCTCCGGCAAGCCGTCTTTCGACGCAATGATCGCCGACATCGTTCGCCAGCCAAGGTGCCCACCGATCGCCAGAACAACTCGCGCAGCAAAGCCTCGCGACCGGTTCTTCAAGGACGCGCGCCTGCCCCGCTCGCTGCGGCAGGCCGCTGGCGGCCTGCGCTGGCAGCGGGTCGCCGATGGCGTTCATCAGGCCAAGGTCGCGATCGACAGCGAAGCCAACTGCAAGTTCCTGCACATGGCGGCCGGGGCTTCGGCGCCGTCCCATGGCCATTTCGGCCGCGAGTACACGCTCGTGCTGCAAGGCAGTTTCCACGATGAACAGGGCTGCTATCGCGATGGCGACTTCCTGTGCCGCGATGACAGCGACGAACATCGGCCCGCGAGCGATCACGGCTGCCTTTGCTTTGCCGTGCTCGACCGGCCGCTGCGCTTTACCGAGGGCCTGCCGAGACTGCTCAACCCCTTCAATCGCCTGTTTTCACACAACGGCTCGAAGAGCAGCGACCTCGCAATCTGAAAGACTCATGGGAACGGGCCCGGCAGCCGGTCGCGAGCGCCTCGCCCATGCAGCGCTCACCGATTGCCGACCGACTGGCGGCAACCGCTAGCGCTTGGCGGCAAATCTCATGAACGCCGCTGGTTCTGCCGGGAATCGATATTCATGGCGATGGAAATCCGTTCGCGCTTGCCGGTGTACGGACGAACGCCATGGCGCAGCCACGCGGGGAACACGATCAGGTCGCCGCGGTTGAGCTTGAACTCGATTTCGTATTGTTGCGCACTGCCGTCGGCGCCGCGCAGGCGGATTGCCGGGTTGCGCATGGCGATGGTCGGAAAGCGAGGGTCTTCGACATAGAATGCGCCGCCCGAGTCCCCCGCTTCGTGTTCCTCGCCCATGTCAAGATACAGCACTGCGGCCCACAGGTTGCCCGGGTGCGAATGCAGGTGGTTGAGGCCTCCCCGGGGCGTGACATTGGCCCACATCCGCACTAGCCAATGGAAATTGTCCGCGCTCGCTTCCTGAAAAACCGTCAGGCGCTGGCAAATCCTGATCGCGGCATCGGCGAGTTCGTTCGCTGCGGCGCCTCCCCACTGCAACATGTTGGTATCGGAATGCCAGGAACC
>RKSA01000011.1 GCA_007571115.1 Gammaproteobacteria bacterium | reverse complement strand
GGAACACCCGGACGCAAGTCCAGCCAGGGGCTGCCGCAGGCGACCGGCAAGGCCGCCGGGCAGGCTATGCCGGAGCGCACAGCGAAGTCATGCGGCTTGCCGCCATCGACTTGGCCGAGCTGCCACGCTTTGCCAGCGGCATCGCCGAACTCGACCGGGTGCTTGGCGGCGGCCTCGTTCCCGGTTCGGTGGTGCTGATCGGGGGAAATCCCGGCGCTGGCAAAAGCACCTTGCTGCTGCAGTTGATGTGCCGGCTCGCGCAACAGGGCCGCCGCGCGCTATACGTCACCGGGGAGGAATCGCCGCAGCAGGTCGGCATGCGCGCCCAGCGGCTGCGATTGCCCGGGGACGATCTCAAGCTGCTCGCCGAAACCGGTCTCGCCGAGATTCTGCAAGCTGCCGGGCAGCATTCCCCCGAGCTGCTCGTGGTCGATTCGATCCAGGTCGTGCACGATGCCGAACTGCCTTCGGCGCCGGGCAGCGTGACCCAGGTCCGCGAATGCGCTGCCGACCTGATCCAGTTTTCCAAGCAGCATCACACCGTGCTGTTTCTGGTCGGCCACGTGACCAAGGAAGGCCATCTCGCGGGCCCCAAGGTGCTCGAGCACATGATCGACTGCTTCGTCATGCTCGAAGGCGGCAACGAGTCGCGCTACCGCATCCTGCGCGCGCACAAGAACCGCTTCGGCGCCGTCAACGAGCTTGGCGTGTTCGCCATGAGTGAAACGGGCCTCAAGGAAGTGCGCAATCCTTCCGCGATCTTTCTCGCCCGGGCCGAGGACGAAGCGCCAGGTTCACTCGTCGTCGCCCTATGGGAAGGCACCCGCCCGCTGCTCGTCGAGATCCAGGCTCTGGTCGACGCGAGCGCACTGGGCAACCCGCGCCGCGTCACGGTGGGGCTGGAACACAACCGGCTCGCGATGCTGCTTGCCGTGTTGCATCGCCACGGCGGTCTGTTCATGGCCGATCAGGACGTGTTCGTCAACGTCGCCGGTGGCGTCAAGGTGACCGAAACGAGCGCCGATCTTGCGGTTTTGCTCGCGGTCGTTTCGAGCTTCCGCGACCGGCCACTGCCCAGGGACTTGGTGGTGTTCGGGGAAGTCGGGCTGACCGGGGAAATCCGTCCGGTGCCTGGCGGCCAGGAACGCCTCGGCGAGGCAGCCAAGCATGGCTTCCGCCATGCCATCGCGCCAAGCGCCAACACGCCGCGCAAATCCATCCCGGGCCTGCGCATCCATGCCGTACACAACGTCTCGCAAGCCCTCGATGCTGCGGCAGAGCTCGCTGGGGGAGTCATGGAGGAAACCTAGGCGCTCCCACCAGCACGGCGCCAGGACACGGCGAAAGGGCTCACTGCCGGGCGAGCCTGTGCATGAGCACGGCGCTCAAGGCGGCACGTTCCACCAGAGAACTCGCCCTGGCCTGCTCGCGGTTCGAATGGGCGCCGCTGCCGGCGATGCCGAGCGAGTCGATCGTCGGCAGGCCGACCGCCTGGGTGAGCGAGCCATCGGTGCCACCGCCGGAATCGGTAATGCCGATGTCCTGGCCGAGCAGCCGGCCGATGGCGATCGCCTTCTCCAGCAGATAGTCGGATTCGGCGGTGGGGATTTTCGGTGGCCGATGCAGGTTGACATAGCTTTCGCTGGTGATTCCGCCGTCCACCGGATAACTGTAGACCTGGCCGAAGATTTCCTCCCAGCGCGCTGCTGCGGCGATGCCTTGCTCGGGTTGCGGGTAGCGCAGGTCGATCAGTGCCTCGGCGCAAGGCGAGATCGTGTTGCGCGCCTCGCCGCCATTGATCACGCCGACATTGACGGTCAGGCCCGTTTCGTAATCGGTCATGCTCTCGATTTCGACGATCTTGTACGCGAGTTCCTTGATCGCCGAAAGCCCTTCCTCGTGGGCGCCTCCCGAATGCGCGGCGCGGCCATGGATCACCAGCCGCGCCTGGCCGAGGCCCTTGCGTCGGCGCGTCATCGTGTCGTTCCCCGAAGATTCGAAGACCAGCCCCCAGTCGTGCCCGAGCGCTTCCTCCTCGAGGTGCTTGCGCGAGGAAAGCGAGCCCATTTCCTCGTCGCTGTTGAGCAGCACGGTGAACGCTGCGGCGTCGAGGGCACCGGCCGCTTGCAGGGCTTTCAACGCGTACAGCATGACCACGATCCCGCCTTTCATGTCGGCAACTCCGGGGCCGCGGATCGTGTCGCCTTCGCGATGGAAGGTCTGGAAGGGGCTTTCGGGAGGGAACACCGTGTCGATATGGCCCATGAGCAGCAGGCGCTTGCCGTCGCCGGGCCGTCGCGCGAGCAGGTGGTCGGAGAGGTCGATCGAATAGTCGCTTCCGGGGCAGCTCGGCATTTCGATCAATTCGCCTGGCAGGCGGCTGGTCGTGAATCCGAGCTCACGCAATTCCTCGTCGAAGACCGCCGCCACCGCTTCGAGGCCAGCGCGGTTCAGGCTTCCCGAATTGATGTTGGTGACGCGTTCGAGCAAGGCGAGCATGTCGTCCTCGCGCTCGCCGAGCCATTCGACCATGGCGCGCTCTTCGGCGCTGATCGCCGGTTCCACTTGTGCTTGCGCGGTTTGTGCTTGCGCGGTTTGCGCCAGCGCGGCTTGTGCTGCGACCTCTCCGCCCGTGTCACACAGATGCGCCAGCCGCCGCAGGGTCGAGACGGGCAGGGTGGAATAATCGTCCAGCCGCGTATCCTCGCGCCCGTCCGCAGGCAGCACGGCCAGCGCGATGCCCTTGGTCTGCGCCAGCGCCAGAACCTGCTGCAAGCCGTAGGACCAGTAAGGCACACCGCCGAGCAGGCGGATCAGGATGCCCTTTGCGCCCTCCAAGGTCTGTTCGACATAGGTGTCGACCGACAGGGGGTGCTTCAATGCCGTCAGATTGGCCAGCCGCAGCGTCGGCATCCGCCCCTCGGGGCCACCGCCGCGATGCCATCCCGCCGCGAAGGCGCCAAGGTCACTGTCGGAAAAGGACAACACGACCAGATCCGCCGGGCTCTGGCCCAGATCGGTCGGGGTTTCCGTTTCCTCTAACCCGTGGCTTTCGCGAAAGACGACATGCATGGATCTTACTCGGCGGCCTCACGCACACC
>RKSA01000236.1 GCA_007571115.1 Gammaproteobacteria bacterium | reverse complement strand
CGCCATTGGGCTGCATTTCCCAGCTTTGCACGCGGTCCTCGAGGTACAGGTCGAGTTCCTCGACGACTCGCCTGGCGTGCCTGGGATGGAGGATCGGAAAGCAGACCTCGATGCGGTTGTTGAGATTGCGTTCCATCCAGTCGGCGCTGGAGCAGTAGACCTGGGGTTCCGAATTGCGGAAATGGTAGACCCGGGAATGTTCGAGAAAGCGCCCGACCACCGAAACGACGCGAATGTTCTCGCTGATTCGCGGCAGCCCCGGCCGCAGGCAGCAGATTCCCCGCACGACCAGGTCGATCTTCACTCCGGCCCGGGAAGCCGAATAGAGCGCCCTGATGATTTGCGGATCGGTGAGCGAATTCATTTTCGCCTGGATCTGGGCGGGCTTGCCCGCCTTGGCGGCGCGCTTTTCCTGGTCGATCATTTTCAGCAGCGCCTTGCGCATGCGGAACGGTGCGTGGATCAGCAGGTCGGGCTGGATCTTCTTGCCCATTCCGGTGATCTGCTGGAAAACCTTGTGTACGTCGGAGCAGATCGTCTCGTTCGCGGTGAGCAGGCTGTAGTCGGTGTATAGCGTTGAATTCTTGCGGTGGTAATTGCCCGTGCCGAGGTGCGCGTAGCGTTTCAGCCGACCGGCCTCGCGGCGCACGAACAGCAGCATCTTGGCGTGGGTCTTGTAGCCGAGCACGCCGTACACGACCACTGCGCCGGCTTCCTGCAGGATGCTCGCGAAATGGATGTTTTCCTCTTCGTCAAAACGCGCTCGCAGCTCGATCACCACGGTGACTTCCTTGCCCTTGCGCGCCGCTTCGGCGAGGGCCTCGACGAGTTCCGACGATTCGTTGGTGCGGTACAGGGTCTGCTTGATCGAAAGCACCGAAGGATCCTTGGCGGCCTCGCGAACCCACTGGATGATCGGCAGGAACGACTGGAACGGATGCAGCAGCAACTGGTCCTCCCTGCCGACCGCGCTGAACACGTCGATGTGCTTGCTCGCCAGTGCTGGCGGCAGCCCCGGCGAGAACTTGGCAAAACGCAGCTCAGGGCGATCGAGCATGCCGAACAGCGCGACGAGCCGTTGCAGGTTGACGGGGCCGTCGAGCTCGAACAGCTCGTCCTGGGTCAGGTCGAAGCGTTCCAGCAGGTAGCTCGACAGCGCTTCGGGGCAGCCCTTGCTCACTTCGAGCTTGGTCGCCGCGCCGAAGCGGCGGCTGTGCAGGTTGCTGCGCAGCGCTGCTGCGACATCCTCGACTTCAACATTCGACATCTCGAGGTCGGAGTTGCGCGTGACGCGGAACTGTTGGCACTCGGTGACTTCCATCCCGGGAAAGAACTCGCCGACGAATTCGTGGATGATCGACGAGAGAAAGACGAAGTTGTCGCCATCGGGGGCAATTTCGGCCGGCACCTTGATCAGCCGCGGCAGGGACCGGGGCGCTGGAACGATCGCCAGGCCGCTTTCGCGGCCAAAGGCGTCCTTGCCTTCGAGGGAAAGCACGAAGTTCAGGCTCTTGTTGACGAGCCGCGGAAACGGGTGCGCCGGATCGAGCCCGAGCGGACTGACGACGGGAACGACTTCGTCGTCGAAATACTGCCTCGCCCATCGCGCCTGCTCTTCGTTCCAGTCGTGCCTGCGGATGAAATGGATGTTTTCCGCAGCCAGCGAGGGGAACAGATCCTCGTTGAGGATTCGGTACTGCTCGGTCAGCGCCGCGCGGACCTGCTCGTGGATCTGCCTGAGGATCTGCTCGGGGTACTTGCCGTCGGGGTCGGGCTTTTGCATGTCGTATTGCAGGCGCTTTTTCAGCCCCGAGACGCGGATCTCGAAAAATTCGTCGAGATTCGAGCTGAAAATGAGCAGGAACATCAGGCGTTCGAGCAGTGGATGCTCGCGATCGCTCGCCTGGGAGAGCACGCGAAGATTGAACTTGAAATAGCTCAGCTCGCGATTCTCGAAATAGCCGCCATGGCTGAGATCGATGTCCTCGCCCTTGCCGAGGTCATCGGTATGCAGATTGTCGTGGGCCTCCCCGGGATGCCCGGCCTCACCCCCAACAAGCTTCAGCGCAGGAAAATTGTCCGCCATGATCGTGCCCAACCCCAAAACCTCACCAACAGTCCCCATCCTAGCACCTGCCGCCCCTCGCCGAAAGCGCCGCACAACCAGCCCTTCCATGGAAGGGGAGGGTGTTTTCGGCATCTCTGCGGAAGGCGCGAAAAACCAACTCAGGTATTCTCCGCTCTCAGGCCGCGCTTGTCTGCGTAGAATTTTCGGATCGCGGCGAGATCGCCCTCGACATCGCCGCTCGGCTCGTGGAAATCGCCGAAGCCGGCCTCGCGGCTCGTGGCATCGAGGTAGCCGAGCAGGATCGGCACCCGGGCCATTCGCGCGATGTGATAGAAGCCCGTTTTCCAGTTTTCGACCTTGCTGCGAGTCCCTTCCGGCGGCACGATCACGATCAGCTCGTCGCGCCTTTCGAATTGCCGCACGGTTTCGCGAACGACGTTTTGCGGGCGGCGCCGGTCGATGGGGATTCCGCCAAGCCATTTCATCAGGCCGGCGAAAGGGAAGGGGAACAGGGTGTGCTTGCCCATCCAGCAGACTCGCAAGCGCAGTTTCAGCGCCGCCATGACCATCAGCGGAAAATCCCAGTTGCTCGTATGGGGGGCTGCGATCAGCACGCAGCGTTGCCTTTCGAGTTCGTGGCCGCGGATTCTCCAGCCAAGCATCGCCAGCACGGCGATCGATATCCAGCGCAATAGCGGGGTCACGACCGGAGTCGCAAAAACCGTCATTCGCATGGCCGCTCCGCTCGCCGCTGCCGCTTCGTCTCTCTCACGGTTGCCACTCGTGGAAAAAGCGCGCCGGGTCTTCGATCCGTGCTGGCCGTGCTGCGCCGATGATCGAGCCGAGATAGACGAAGCCGATGATCCGCTCGTTCGCCGCCAGTCCGAGCCCCGCCAGCACCTTGGGGTGGCAGGCCATGGCACCGGTGCGCCACATCGCGCCAAGTCCCTGGGCATGAGCCGCGTTGAGAAGGTTCTGGGCCGCAGCGCCTGCGGAAAGCTGCTGCTCGAACTGGGGAACCTTGGGGTGCTCCCTGG
>RKSA01000012.1 GCA_007571115.1 Gammaproteobacteria bacterium | reverse complement strand
GAGCGAACGGATCAGAGCGAAGAGAAACGAGGCTTTTCATGGACTACAAAGTGCTAACCAAGGCAGATTTGGCGGAACATCTCTACCACGAGCTCGGCCTGAACAAGCGCGAGGCGAAGGAGGTCGTCGAGCAGTTCTTCGAGGAGATTCGCGTGTCCCTCGAACAGAACCAGCCCGTGAGGCTTTCGGGCTTCGGCAACTTCGAACTGCGGGACAAGGGGCAGCGCCCCGGGCGAAACCCCAAGACCGGCGAGGAGATCCCCATCAAGGCGCGGCGCGTCGTCACGTTCCGCGCCGGGCTGAAGCTCAAGTCGAAGGTCGAGCGGGGCACTGCCCCCGCTGGCTGGGGCACGAATGACTAGCGCGGCTAGCGCCGAGCTGCCGCCGATTCCCTCGAAGCGCTATTTCACCATCGGCGAGGTCAGCGAGCTTTGCCTCGTCAAGCCCCACGTGCTGCGCTACTGGGAGAAGGAGTTCCCGATGTTGCAGCCGAACAAGCGCCGCGGCAACCGGCGCTACTACCGGATTCAGGACATCCTGATCGTCCGCGATATCAGGGAGCTGCTCCACGAGCAAGGTTTCACCATCGACGGCGCGCGCCGCAAGCTCGACGGAACCGCAACAGCGCCTCCCCCCATCGACATCTCCGAAATCGGCAAACTCCGCCAGGAACTCGAACAGATCATCGAGCTGCTTTGATCTCCGTGTGGTAGACTTCGCGCCTTGCCTGCATCGGCATCGGGGCGTAGCGCAGTCTGGTAGCGCACTACACTGGGGGTGTAGTGGTCGTGGGTTCAAATCCCGCCGTCCCGACCAATCCCCCTCGCTCGCGATCCCCTCTCCCAGCCTTCATTGCCATGTGGCGATTTGCCACGCGGCAATTTGTCACTTCCGCTCGTGGCGCTCGCGGCGCACAATGCGCCGATACATTGTTTCCTGGGAGATCGACCATGCTAGTCAGAAACGCCTTGTCGGGCGCGATTGCCATCGCCATTGCCACGTCGCAGGTCGCTGTCGCTGCCGACGAGCAGGACGAAATCCGTGCCTTGGAGGAACTCGTCGTCACTGGAGTGCGAATGGACACGCCGCTGTCGATGACGATCGACGCGAAGAAGCCGCGCCAGCCCTTGCCGGCCCACGACGGCGCCGACTACCTGAAAACGATCCCCGGCTTTTCCGTGATTCGCAAGGGGGGAACCGACGGCGACCCAATCCTGCGCGGCATGGCGGGCTCGCGCTTCAACCTGATGGTCGATGGCGAAGTCATTCTTGGCGGCTGCAACAACCGCATGGACCCGCCGACGGCGTACATCTTCCCCGAGGCATTCGACACGATTCGCGTCATCAAGGGGCCCCAGTCGGTGCAATACGGCCCGGGCAATTCCGCTGGCGTGGTGCTGTTCGAGCGCGATGACAGCAGGCCCGCAGAAAGCGGTTGGGATGTCCACGGCAGCGTCGTCGCCGGCAGCTTTGCCAGGCAGGACCAGGTTCTCGACGCGACGTTCGAGTCGCCATCGTTCACCTTGCGCGGCAATCTCAACAACACCAGCCAGGACAATTACGTCGATGGCGATGGAACCGAAATCCATTCGCGCTACCACCGCTGGAATACCCAGATGAGCCTGGCCTGGACCCCCAACGACCGCACAACACTTGAAATCGGCGCTGTGCGCAGCGATGGCGAGGCAGCGTATTCGGATCGTGGCGTTGATGGCGCCAAGCTCGACCGCGAGGGCTACAGCATCAAGTGGCAACAGCGCAACGTCAGCGAAATCATCGAGCTCGTCGATTTCCATGCCTACCAGAACCACGTCGATCACGTCATGAACAACTACACGCTGCGCACTCCCCCGAGCAGCGGCATGATGCGCAATCCGATGGCGATGAATCCGAGCCGCGATACCAGCGGCGCGAGGCTCGCGCTGACATTGCGCCCGGCGCCAGCGAGCGAAATCGTCGTGGGAATCGATTCCCAAGGCAATGAACACGCCAGCCGCATGACGATGAACCAGAACATGCGCCCTTACGCAAGCCTGGCCCGCTCTCCTGACGCCGAATTCGACCAGCGGGGAGTGTTCGCCGAGCTCGGCCACGATCTGGGCGACCGCTCGCGAATCGTTGGCGGAGCGCGAATCGACTGGTGGCAAGCCACCGACCAGCGCCAGCGGAAGGCATTGAACATGATGGTTTCGCTAGCCAACCCAACCGCCGGCGAAACGCGCCAGGACACGCTACACAGCGGCTTCCTGCGCTACGAGCGCCTGCTCCGCGACTTCGGCAGCTTCGGCGGCGCTGGCGCGACGACGTTCTTCGTCGGCCTTGGCCATAGCGAGCGCTTTCCCGACTACTGGGAAATGATCGCCAAGGAAAGCGCCGACTCCCTGAGCGCTTTCCACATCGATGCGGAAAAAACCACCCAGCTCGACCTCGGCCTGATGTTCCGCAACGGCGGCTGGGATGGCAGCGCCTCGTTCTTCGTTAGCGAGATCAAGGATTTCCTCATGATCGAATCGGGCTACCAGAAGCCCGCCGCCGATGCCATGGGCATGGGCGGCATGAACATGAGCGGCATGAACATGGGAATGGGCGGCATGGCAATGGCCGCAACGCGCAGCGCCAGCATCGTTCGCAACATCGATGCCCGCACCTGGGGCCTCGAGCTCGACGGCCAGTACCGATTCAGCGATTCCTGGCGCGCCGAGCTGACACTGGCCTCGGTTCGCGGCGCCAACGACTCCGACGGTCGAACCCTGCCGCAACTGCCGCCACTGGAAGGCCGCGCCGGCGTGTATTTCGACAATTCCACCTGGTCGGCGGGGCTGTTCTGGCGAGCCATCGCCTCCCAGGACCGTTTCGACCTCGGCCGGGGCAACATCGTTGGCCAGGATTTCGGCCCCACCGATTCCGCCAGCATCGTTTCGATCAACGGCGGCTGGCGCATCGCGGAAAGCGTCACGCTCACCGGCGGAATCGACAACCTGTTCGACAAGACCTACGCCGAACACGTCAGCCGCGCCGGCGCCCTGATCCCCGGCTTCGATCAGGTAGCAAGAGTCAACGAACCCGGCCGCACCCTCTGGCTGCGAGCCCAACTGAGCTTGTAGGCCGGAATCGCCTCTCTCGCAGAGGCACCTGCAAAGCCATTCGAGGCACTGCGGCC
>RKSA01000139.1 GCA_007571115.1 Gammaproteobacteria bacterium | reverse complement strand
GGTACCGGTACCGGCTCTAGCCCCGGCGCCGAACCCGTTTCCGCTCCGACCGTCGCAGTCGCCCCCGTCGATTCCGATGGCGATGGCGTCGTTGATGCCGAGGACGGCTGCGCCGACACGCCGTCGAACTATGTCGTCGATGAAAACGGCTGCCCGATTCTCGTCGAGGAAATCGTTCGCTTCGACCTGCAAGTCAACTTCGACTTCGACCGCTCGGTGGTTCGCGCCGAGGATATCGCCGAAATCGAGGCGCTTTCCGAGTTCATGCGCGAGTATGACGTCGTCCTGGTGCTGCTCGAAGGCCACACCGACAGCATCGGCACCGAATCGTACAATCTCGGCCTCTCCCAGCGCCGCGCCGATGCGGTTCGCAACATGCTCATCGAGGACTTCGGCATCGCTCCGGGGCGAATCCAGACCGAGGGCTTTGGCGAGCAAATGCCCGTCGCCGACAACGACACCGAACAAGGCCGCCAGGCGAATCGCCGCGTCGTCGCGGTGCTCGCGGAAACGCTGCAACGCTATCAAGAGCGCTAGCCTGCCGGAAAATTCCGGGCACCGGTCCTGTTCCCGGCGCCTGGAATTTTCCTCGGCTCGATTACGCAAAAAATTCTCGCCCGACTATACTTGCGCCACTGCAACTTCACTGCACTTCCGGCGCCTGCCTCGAAGAGCAGGCCGAAGCCCCATTGTAACGATTCAGCAACTCGCCGACGGCAGCCGCGCCTCGGCGCGGAGAGTGTTTTTGCATGCAAGACCCCGTATTGCCCGACGAGACCGACCGCGAACCGAACGACAGGAACCGCCCCGGACGCCGCTCCGGGCGAGACAGTAGCCGGCAAGCCGCGCAAGGCGGGATCCATTACCGGCGTGGGGCCGAACCCCACGTCGAATGGGATGCCACCCAGCTCTACCTTTCCGAGATCGGCCACAAGCCGCTGCTGACCGCCGAGCAGGAAGTCGAATACGCGCGCGCCGCGCTGCAAGGCGAGGAATACGGTCGGCGGCGCATGATCGAAGGCAATTTGCGCCTCGTCGTGCGGATCGCCTCGCGCTACCGCTGGTACGGAATGGCTTTTTGCGACCTCATCGAGGAAGGCAATCTGGGGCTGCTGCACGCGGTGGAAAAGTTCGACCCCGAGCGAGGCTTCCGCTTTTCCACCTATGCAAGCTGGTGGATCCGCCACAGCATCGAGCACGGGCTGATGTTCCAATGCCGAACGATTCGCCTGCCCGTGCAGATCTGCAAGGAACTCAACAGCTACAGGAAATTCGAGCGCGAACTGACCACGCGCAACGGCAGGCCGCCGAGCGTCGAGGAAATCGCCGAGCTCGCCGGCAAGTCCGTGGCCCGGGTCAGGCGGCTGCTCGTTCTCGACAAGAAGGTCTTTTCCACCGACGCTCCGACTCCCTCCTGGCCCGATCTGAGCCTGCTCGAAACGCTCGCCGACCGCACCGAGCCGACCCCAGAGGCGCGTTGCAGCCACGAACGCCTGCACAGGCGCCTGTTGCAATGGTTGCACGAGCTGACGCCGAGGCAGCGGGCCGTGCTATTGCGGCGCTTCGGCCTCCAAGGGCACGACTGCGAGATTCTCGAGCACGTCGGCGACGAAGTCGGCCTGACCCGGGAGCGGACCCGGCAGGTGCAGCACGAAGCCTTGCACAAGCTCAGGAGAATCCTCGCCCGGGACGGGCTCGCCGCCGATATCCTGCACGAATACGCTTGAACCTGCACAGGCTCGTCATTGCCGCGCAAGCGCGCGAAGCCGGTTTCGATTCCGGCGCCGATCCTGCTGGCCTGGGCCTGATGCGGGCCGCGCTGCTGGTGGATTCGTGATCGTGCCCGGCTTCCTAGTTGTCGGGCGGGTCGGGAACCGCGTCCTCGACGGTCAAGGGGTTCAGGTACGAGCCGTCGGTGATTCCGCTCCTGCGCATGGCGATTCCAGTCAGGCATTCCTGCACGACGCGGCTCGAATTCATGACCGTCGTGTAGCCCGGGTCGACCAGGGGGTTGAGCTCGACGAGCTCGAACCCGACGAGATTTTTCTCGGTGCAAAGCGCGCGAACGAGGGGGAACACTTCCCGGGGAGTGAGGCCGGCAGGCTCGGGGGTTCCCGTGCCTGGGGTGTAGGCCGGATCGAGCACGTCGATGTCGAAGGACACGTACAAGTGCTCGGGGCCGTCGTTCGCTTCGGCGAGAATGCGCTCCATCACCGCAGGCCAGCCATCGCGCTCGATCTCGGCCATGGTGTGGTAGCGCATGCCGTTCTCGCGCATCCACTCGAAGCCTCGCTCGCCCGGCCAATAGCCGCGCAGGCCGACCTGGATATAGTTCTTGCCGAGCACATGGCCTTCCTCGATGAGCTGGTAGACCGGTTGGGCATGGGAGATCAGATGCCCGCCATAGCCACCGCTGGCGGCGTCGTAGTGGGCGTCGAAATGGATCACGCCGACGTTTTCCTTGCCGTAGACATCGGCGACTCCCGCCACGTCGGGGTATGCCAGCGAATGGTCGCCGCCGATGACGAAGGGGATCGCGCCGGTTTGCGCGATTTCGCGGACCATGGCGCGAATCTGCGGAACGCTGCGTTCGATGCTGAAGCGATCGATCGGCGCATTGCCGTAATCGACGGCAACGAGCTCGTCGCGCCAGGCGACTCCAACATGCATGTGCGGCAGGCCGCCGGCGTTGAACTGGCCCCAGCTAAAGCGCAGCGAGTTGGGCCCCTCGCCGGCGCCGCGAAAGCCGACTCCCATGTCGATTCCGGCGCCCATGATCGCGACATCGACTTCGCCAGCGCGCAGATCCTCCGGCGTGATCGCCACGGGCAACTGGAAGAAGGTCAGCACTCCCTGGCTGTAGAGCCGACCGGGGTAGATCGGCCCAGGCTCGCGCTGCGGGTCGTCGTCGCGATCGCGCAACTGACTCCAGGGATCGAAGCTCGAATCGTCGGCATTCATGGGAATCATGCCGTCCTCGCGCTCGAAGACGCTCGGCGTGAACTCCTGCGCCACAACGAACAGTATCGGCAACGACAGCGCGAGGCCAAAAACGAGCCTTTCCTTGGTCCGTCTCGACAGTCTGCCCATGGGATTGCCTCCGGTAACCGGAACCGCCTGCCGTCACAGGCGATACGTTGCTCCGAGAAAGATCATTCGGCC
>RKSA01000108.1 GCA_007571115.1 Gammaproteobacteria bacterium | reverse complement strand
GGAGTTCATGTCGGCCTCGAAATAGATCTCGTCGGCGTTCGCATAGGCATGGTCGAACTCGTCTGGCAAGGGATAGTCCGAAGGCCGCAGGACGTGTATCGTGCCGCCGAGATACAATAGCGAATCGCCCAGCATGACTTCCCATACCGAAGTCTCGGCGAGCGCTGTGCGCCCGGGTAGCAGCGAAACCAGCAAGGCAAGAGCGATCTTGCCCGAGCAGCCCAGGCAGCCCAGGCAAAAAGCGCGAGTCGGCGATGATGCAGCTTGATTCATGTCGATCTTCCTCGATTGCGAACGCGGATGATTGCCAAGCAATGTGTTTCGGCCATACTACATCAAACCCGCTTGGGCGGGAAAATCTTTCAGCGAATTTCGCCTGATCGCGGTTTGCCGACGGGCTAGCCCGCCTTCATTGGAGTGCCATCGTGTCAAGGCTGCTGTTTCGAATGCGCCATGTTTCCGGGGAGGAGGCCGCCGAAGTGCGCGAATTGCTCGACGGCCATGGCATCGACTGCTACGAAACCTCAGCAGGGTTGCTGGGAATTTCGCTTGCTGCAATCTGGGTCCGTGACGACCGGCAGTTTGCCCACGCGCGCGAGCTGCTCGACGAATACCAGCACGAACGCCAGCAGCGCATCCGGCGCCAGCTCGAGCAAGCGCAGCAGCGGGGCGAAGCGCCAACCGCCTTCGACAAGTTCCGCGACAGCCCAGTGCGCTTTCTCGGCAGCCTGCTGATGGTGGCCTTGGTGCTGTACCTGTCCCTGCGTTTCTTTTTCAGCTTCTGATCCGCCTGCCAAGCCCCCGGTGCGGCGGAAGCTCGCTCGGACTGGCCGGCATCGCGCGGCTGACGATCATCTGCCGCAAGCGCCACTGCTCTTCGTTGCCGGCTTCCGCGAACACGCTGATCTTGCCGGCAGCGAGCACCGCCAGCGGCTTGCCGCCGCGATACAGCACGCGGTTTTTCGCCAGTCGCGGCAGCGAGTGGCCGGGCATCACGAGGTGCAGCAGATTGAGCGGGTCGGCTGCCGAAAGCACGAAATGGCGCTGCGGACGCTGCTCGCGGCCGAACTTGCGCAAGGCGTCGACGGTTTCGGCCCGGGCAAATTGCTCCCCTGGCAGCCCGGCGACGAACCTGCCGCCGCGCAACTTGCCTTGCAGCTCGAGTTTGCGCAAGGCCGGCAGCAGCACCCGCCATGGCGGCGCCAGCGATTCCCGGACCATCACGGCGCGGCAGATCACGCCCCAGCGTTCGAGGTGAATCTCGATCAATCGCTGCAACTGCTCCTCGTCGAGCGCATCCCAGGCCGCCGAGCGGCGCCCGGATTGCGCAGCCTCGGTTTGCCGGCGAATTTCGAGCAAATTCCAGCGCCCCGCGTCCTCGATTCCCAGCGACGGCGCGCGCCGCCGCCGCCTCGCGCCGGATTTGCGATGTTCGGGGAGCAGCAAGGCGCGCAGCCCGGCGAAACTGTCGCTGCTGAGCCGGCCGAGGCCGACGAGTTCCGCGAGCCCCTGTTCGAGCTGGGTGCGCAAAAGCCCTGTCCGCGACTGGATCTGGTCGAAGAAGCTTGCGCCATGGCTCGCCAGGTCCTGCTCGATGCGGCAGGCGATCGCGCCAGGTTCGGCGGCTTGCGCCGATTCTGCTCCTGCGTTCGCGAGGGCTTGCCAGATGTCGAGATTGCGCCGCATGGCCATGGTGATCGGAGTCGTCTTGATGGGGCCGCCGCCGCGCTGCTTTGCCGATGGCTGGCTATAACGCCCCCAGGCGAGGCGACCGCTGATGCTGAGCAAGTCGAGCCAATGCGGATCGCAAGCGCCGATACGCGCCGGATAGATGTCGTTCTCCCAGCACGCCGCCGGTGCGGCAATGCCATCGAGCAACTCGACGCAGTCCTGCAATCTTGCCTGGCTTTCCAGCAGCGGTGCCGTCTCGCTCGTTTCGCAGGTGCGCAGGCCGTGGCGCTGAAAGAGGAATTCGGTGAAAGTCTCGATCGATACCGGCTTGATGCTTCTGCGGTGCAAATCGATGGTGTAGCGATGAATACGTTGCAGAAGACGCCTTTCGCACCACTGCGGCGGGCCGCCGCGAGCGCTCGGCGAATAATGCCCCTGCATGGCGAAGCCTTCGCTCTGCAGGGCGATGAGGGCCGTTTCGACGTGTTGCTCGGGCTGTCGCAAGTCGCTGGCAAGCGTGGCTGCGGTTACCGGGCCGAGACCGCTCAGGCGACCGCGGACGATATCGCGCAATGCTTCGGCGGCGCTCCAGCGCTCGTTGTCGAGGAAGCCGGGCAAAGGCAGCCCGGCAGCCGCTTCGGGAAAAAGTGCGCGGAAACGCGGCAGCATTTCCGTCGCCAGCCACAGCTCGCCGCACTGGCAGATCCTTCCCTGCCGCTGCAATTCGCCGCCAAAGGCTTCCCAGCGGGCGAATTCTCCCTGGGTCATGCAAGCGACCGTGAGCAAGGCATCGTGCAGCTCTTCGGCATTCGTCACCAGTGGCCAGGCCTCGCTTCTGACGCGATCGATGGCCTGCTCGTCGAGCACGCTGAAATCCTCGATTTCGGCCGGGTCGAGCCACGAGCGGTTGCGGATGGCATTGGTGCGGCGCTCCTCGAATGGCGCATCGTCAAGAAATGCGTAGGGCCGCGCATTGATGATTTCCTGGGCGAAGGGCGAAGGCTCGCGCAAGTCGCGGCTGACGAGCGTTCGCCTGCCCTGCTCCATGTCCGCAAGCAGCGCGATCAGCCCATCGACGTCCATGGCTTCGCTGAGGCAGTCGTCGATCGTCTGCGCAACGAGCGGATGATCGGGAATTTCGCGCTTGCCGGAGAGGTTCTCCTGGCAGGCAATCTGGTCGGGGAAGACGTGGGCGATGAGGTCTTCGGCGTCCATGCGCTGCCACTGGGGAGGCACGCGCTGGCCACAGCGATTGCGCTGGATCGCCAGCGAGCGGGTCGCATTCCAGCGCCAGCGAACCTCGAACATCGGCGAGTCGAGCATCGCCTGGATCACGACTTCGCGAACGGTCTTGCTGTTCAGATAGCGGAACACCTCGTCGAGGGGAAAGCTATGCACCGAACCGAGCGACAGCACGATGTTGTCGTCGTTGGCCGCAGCCTGCAATTCGAAATTGAACGAGCGGCAAAAGCGCTTGCGCAGGGCTAGGCCCCAGGCGCGGTTGAGGCGGCTGCCGAAAGGCGCATGAACGACCAGGTGCATGTCGCCGACCTCGTCGAAGAACCGCTCCATGACGATGGTCTCGCGGCTCGGCATCACGCCGAGGCTGCGCAGGCCGGAATCGAGATAGCCCGTGAGCTGCTCTGCCGCTGCGGCGCCCAAGGCGATTTCGCTGCTCAGCCAGCCGATGGCAGCCGCCGTGCCGCCTTCGGCGAGCAGCTTCGCGATCCTCCTGCGCAAGGCCGATACCGCTTCTGACAATTCCTCGCTGCGCCCCGGCCCCTCGCCAAACCAGAACGGGATTCCTGGCCGCGCGCCGTGGGCGTCGCGCACCCGCGCCTTGAGGCCGTCGATGCGGATCAACTGCCAGCTATGGCTGCCCAGCGTGAACACGTCGCCGGGAAGCGCTTCGAGGGCGAAATCCTCGTTCAAGCTGCCGACCACGACGTCCTGGGGGTCGAGAACGACTTGATACTCGAACATGTCGGGAATCGCTCCGCCATTGGTCAGGGCGATCAACCTGGCGCTTCGCCTCGGTCGCACGCGACCGTTGATTGCGTCGAGATGCAACAGGGCGCCGCGTCGGCCGCGCCGGGTGGCATGGCCTTCGGCGAGCATCCGCACCACTTCATCGAACCCGGAACGTTCGAGATTCCGGTACGGCCAGG
Organism: Gammaproteobacteria bacterium; assembly: GCA_007571115.1. GTDB lineage: Bacteria > Pseudomonadota > Gammaproteobacteria > Pseudomonadales > Pseudohongiellaceae > UBA9145. The sequence goes on along the minus strand of RKSA01000108.1, from coordinate 5,319 downwards.
CGCGTCGCGCCAGCTCGTACAGCGCATCGAGCTCGATCCCGTCCTCGGCCATGGCGACTTCGGCGACGAGTTGCTGGGCGAGGATGTCCAAAGGCTGCTGCGGAATCTCGATGCGGTCGAGCTCCCCGGCGCGAACCGCAGCGAGCAAGGCAGCGGCTTCGACCAGGTCGTCGCGGCTCAAGGGGAACAGGATTCCTTTCGGCGTTCCGTCGATCGAATGGCCGCTGCGGCCGACGCGTTGCAGGAGGGCTGCGATGCGTTTCGGCGAGGAAAACTGCACCACCAGGTCGACGTGGCCGATGTCGATGCCGAGCTCCATCGAGGCCGTCGCCACGAGCACTCGCAAGCTTCCTTCCTTCAGTCGCTGCTCGGCGGCAAAGCGATCGTCGCGACTCATGCTGCCATGATGCGCACTGACGATTCCCTCGCCTAGGCGCTCACTGAGCGCCAGCGCGAGCCGTTCGGAGAGGCGCCGCGTATTGACGAAGACCAGGGTGGTCTCGTGCGTCTCGACGAGCTCGATCAGGCGCTGGTAAAGCTCTTCCCAGACTTCGGCGCTCATCACCGCCGACAGCGGGGCGCCGGGAACCTCGATCGCAAGCTCCATCGCGCGCTGGAAGCCCGAATCGATGATCGTGCATGGAGGCCTTGGGGTGGCAGGAACCGCAGCGGCAGGCGCCACGCCGGTCAGATAGTTCGCAACCGTCGCCACGGGCTTCTGCGTCGCCGAAAGTCCGATGCGTTGCAAGCCCCTTCCGCCCGCCTCGGCAATGAGATTCTCCAGCCGTTCGAGGGAAAGAGCCAGGTGCGAACCGCGCTTGTCCCCAAGCATGGCGTGGATTTCGTCGACGATTAGCGTCGCCGTCGAACGCAGCATCGCGCGGCCCGAAACGCTCGTCAGCAGCAGGTAGAGCGACTCGGGAGTGGTCACGAGAATCTGCGGTGGCCTCGCTGCCATCCTGCGGCGCTCGTCGACGGGAGTGTCGCCGGTTCGAACGGCGACGCTGATCTCGGGCGCAGCCTCGCCGAGCAATTCGGCGATTCCGGCAAGCGGAATTCGCAAATTGCGCTGAATGTCGTTGTTCAGCGCCTTCAACGGCGAAACATACAGAATCTGCACACCGCCACCGCTGCCATCGCCGCTACCACCGCCGTCGGCAAAAGACGCATCGTGCTGGCGAACCAGCCGGTCAAGGCTCGCGTAAAACGCCGCCAGCGTCTTGCCGCTGCCAGTCGGCGCAGCGATCAGGACATCGCTGCCGCGCCGGATCGCTTCCCAGGCATCGACCTGCACCTGGGTCGGCGCCTCGAACTGCTGCTCGAACCAGCGCCGGCAAGCCGGATGAAAATCTTCCAGAGACATCGAGCCCCCGCCAAAACCACGCACAGCCCCAAGGTAGAGAAGCCCCGCCCATTTTGCAACGGGCATCGCGAATGGCTACCCCTCAGCAACGGCCGGCAGCGCCCGCTGTCACAAAAATTTAATGAAATTATGCTTGGCAAGGGGAGGGAGGTATGGCATCTTGGCCGAATTCTCAAGTTTCGGCTGAAGGGGGCCAAAATGAACGAGATCAGAGAGTTGGCCCGGGAAGATCACAAAGCATCCCTTCGGGAAGGGCCTGTTGTGGTTGGTATGGGAATTGGCATAGTAAAAGTTATGGTCGCTCTAGCAGCGGGATATTATCTCGGATACGTGATTGGGAGGGGCATATTCTGGTTCGGGTAAAAGAAGCGCTGGATGATTAGCTGTGAGATGGATAATTTATGGTCAGGTCGATCGGTTCTGCGTGGGAAGAGGGAAATGACATGAACATGAAACGAATCATGAAGTGGGCCATGGAAGAAGAACGATGGGCTATTTCCATTTCAACCCAACGATGGCTTATTCTTGTTTTAATCATTCTTTCTATCCCGGCTTTTATCCTGGGGTTTATAGACGCAACGCAAGCAGGCTAGTGGACGGTTACTATTCGCTGTTTCGTTGATTTGTGGAAGGTTTGGCATGAAATGGTTCTTGCTGATTTTTTTGAATGTCGGGTTCTTGGGAGATATTTTGACCACTCTCTATCCGGAGTCCATCATAGGAACGGAGCGCGAGCTTAATCCATTTCTTGCAAGCAGCGAGTTTTTTGTCTTATACAACTTGTTTTTGGCTGCATTTTCTTCGATGTTGTTGCTTCTGGCATATCCAAGCCCTGCAACAGCTTCTCGAATAAGGAAAATGTCATACGTTGAAATTCTAAAATCGAAGGTCACTATTCAGGTCAGCAAGGGGTTTTTCCATGTTGGAGAAGAAGCAAAATGCCCATTGATATACATCACAATATCTTTGATTTTTGCAATTTCAATTTCGGGCTTTATCGTAGTGGTCAGTAATGTCTTTGTGCATTTGATAGACTTTGGCCTGCCCAACTTGGTAAGAGCCTTTCTTGGAATTTTTTCCATTGAGTTAAGCGGGAATTCGCTTTTTTTCTTGCTTTCCCTGGTGAAATTCCCGATTTGCTTTGCTGCATCCTTCTTCCTGCTGAAAAAGTGGATATAGAAAAGGCCGCTTCCAACCGGCCGTCTGACCGGGTGATGCGTTGAAACCGATCCTGCAAGGCGAGGCGAGGCGACCGAGTGCGGGCTGGCTTGCCTGGCGATGGTCGCGGGGCATCATGGCCACAGGATCGACCTCAACGCCATGCGCCAGCGCTTCGGCCTTTCGCTCAAGGGAGCGCGGCTGCGCGATCTCATGAACATCGCCGGGAGCGCCGAGCGGCTCTCGGACATCGTCCACACCGAGGGCCAGGAAGATCGGGCATCCACCCCCGAACGTCAGCGTTCCGGGTACCAGTCCTGCAATAAGGACTTGAACTTCCGGAATGATTTGTCTTCGCATTTTTGCAAAGACGCTTTCTCGGCGATTTGCCGATACAAAGAGGAACTGCGCGGCTTTCGCGCCTCTCGCAAGGCTGCCTCAAAGGCTTTCTTGGGTTGCGAGGGCTTGGTCAGATCCCCCGCCAACAGACCGCGATTTCGCAACCAGGCGCGGAGCGGAGGCTTGCGTCCTGACCACCCGGCGGCATCGTCCACATGAGGCGAGCCGCTCCAGATCCATGCCTCGAGCTCAGGCGCCAGGATGATGACTCGCGCCCGATCACCCCAAGCGGAGCGGGAAAAGTCCTTCTCGACAGATTCTTGCAGCGCTTCGGGTTGCTCTTGCTCCCTGCCGCTTCCCTGATGGTCGAACATCAGCAAACCGTGGCGATATCGCTGCGACAAATTGGAAAGGAACCTGACTCCTTCTCGCACACAGCCCGGGTCGCGCCGCGGGTGAACCAGGATGTCAGCCTCGATTGGCCGGATGCGCAAAGCTTCCGGCCTCGAGAGCAGTCCTTTCACGGCGTGCTCCATGTTCCTGTCCGCTGCCAGAACCAGCAGATCCTTCGTCATCCCAGCACCCCGGAGGCAAGTAATGTGCCAAGATCGACATCGCCTTGCCATTGCTGAAGATCGGGATGCTCGCCGCCGGGGACGATGTCGGTCGCGCCATGGCCGTCCCTGGCGAAGCACAACACGTCGTCAAGGCTGGCGGCGCTCAATACGACCGGCGAGTGGGTAGCCAGCAAGATCTGTGCCCCGTACATCGAGCTCAGGGAGTCGTACACCGCAGACATGGCTTTCGGATGAATTCCGTTCTCGGGTTCCTCGATGAGGTAGGTTCCCTGGAGATCGGCAGCATAGGCGGGCAGGGTCAGCGCGGTGAGGCGAAGCGTCCCGTCCGATACCAGCCAGGAAGGCACTTTCAGGCCCCCCGCATATTCGTAGACCATGTAGCAGTGCAAGTCCTCCGGGCGCTCCATGGCCGTTATGTCCGTCAGCTCGGGCAGCGCGGTTCGCAGATGCTCGATCCAGGCCCTGTGCCGCTCGGGCAGCTCCTTGCGCAGGCGCGCGGCAACCCAGGGCAGATTGGAACCGTCCGGCAGAAACCCCGATACCCTGGTAGGCGGGCTGGGGCGCTTGATCGTGGCGCTGTTGAGCACGAGCTTCTGCACGCCGTCGCTCAGGTGCTCGCGAAACCATGTGGCAACGGGAAAGGATTCGCTTTCCGCGACGAGGTTGCCCAGCGCCGACCTGCGCGGCCCAAGCCTGAAGGAAGGCGCCCAGCCCTTGTTCGGTGGTCGGGTCTCGGCATAGAAGTTGTCGTTTCCGCGATGCACCTTGTTGATTATGACCTTGTTGCTGTTGCTGTGAATGCTTGCCAGCAGTGATGGTGGCGGCAAGGCAGCCATCGGGAACAGCGTTCTTTGACATGGCGCCAGCCTCGCGGCCTTCTTCAATAGCAGCGTTTCCCCCTTGAACTCGAACTGCCGCTGCGTTTCGTCGAAACCGATCGAGACCTGGTATCGCACCGCATCCAGTTCCGGCTTCATGGTCAGCTCGCGAAGCCGCTCCGGGATTCTCGCCTCGACGGCGAGCTCGAACCCGTCTCCGCTGCGCAGAAAGAGCAACTCCCCGGGAGTCGATGTCCGCCTTTCCAGGGCTGGATCGAGCCCGTCGGAAACGATGTCGCCAAGCAGGCCGATGACGTCCATGAATGTGGTCTTGCCCGATGCATTGGGGCCGACGAGCACTTGCAGTGCGCCCAGCGGCCTCTGCGCATAGCGCAGGCAGCGGTAGTTCAACGCTTCAACCAATGTGATCATGTCACCAGAATATCATGTGCCGGTCGCCCCCGAGCCGCGTGCCCCGGCGATCCGCGCAGGCTGCCGCCCCCAACCCGGCCCGGCATCGAGATCTGCGCACCCATCGTGGCCATCGCATCGGGCCGGAAACCCGAACGCGTCTACCTTACACGCCATCAAGGCCGCGAGGCAATCCCATCGAGGATATTGGCCGACCGTCCCACGCATCGCCAAACTCCAGGCCGCATTTGTGGCTTTGCACCCAGGATTTCGCCGACTTGCGTCGCGGCCCCCGATAAGCTTGAATACGCTGCATCGTCTTGCTTGCTTGCTTACTGGGCAGAAGGCAAAAGCAGGCTGGCGGGGTTGCGAAACTCGCCCTCCGGCCCTTGGTGGCGAACTTGGCGCGACCGGTGAATGCTGCAGCCACTGGGCATATGCAAGAATGAGCGTCAGGAAGGACCAGTGAAATGTTTCGGTTTGAGCGCGTGCCTTACAAGGCCCTGAACTCCCGTCAAAAGGAGAATTGCAACTTTCAGAAGATCGCTGCCCGGCTTGCGGGCTACGGCTTCAATTGCCTGCGTCTTTCCGACGATTGGCAGGGAGCGGATTTCATCGCCTGCCACATCGATGGCAAGACTTTCCTCAAGGT
>RKSA01000049.1 GCA_007571115.1 Gammaproteobacteria bacterium | reverse complement strand
GGGTGGGGTGGCGTGCTGGTCTGGCATGTTGTGCCTACCTTGCCTGGCGCGACTGTGTCGACTTCGCCGACCGGGGCTCTCTCCTCCAGGAGGCAGATGCTGTGGTTTCGTTCAAGCCTGCTGCATCGCTCGCTGGATTCTTCCGAGGGCCTCGTCGAGCAGCGGCCGCGCGAGGCCGAGGTTCATTCGCATCCGGCCCGAACCCCAGTACGACGAGCCAGGGTTGAGCTTGACCCCCGAACGCTCGATCAGATAGCGCTCGACAACCTCCTCCGGGGTCACCGGCTCGGCGTCCGGCGCCTTGGCTGCGGTTTCGGCGGCTGCAATCCCGATCGCCCCGATTCGCTCGATAAGGGGCTCGACGTTGAGCCAGGCAAGATAGGTTCCTTCGGGCTCGTTGCACGTCATGTGCGGGATCTGCCCATTGATGAAACTCGAGGCATGGCTGGCATTGGCCGAAAGGTACGCCTGCAAGGCGTCGAGCCAGTCGTCGCCTTCCTCGAGGGCGGCCTGGGAGGCGATGATGCCGAGGGAATTGATTGTCGCATTGTCGCCGACGGCGCGGATTCGCTCCATGAATTCGGGATTGTGCGAGAACAGGTAGGCATTCTTCAGCGCCGCGAGATTGAAGGACTTGCTCGCGGACTTGAAAGTCACGCTATTCATGACGAGCTCGTCGGCAAGATTCGCGTAGGGAACGTATTCCTGGCCCTGGTTGACGAAATCGCAATGAATCTCGTCGGCGAACACGACCACGTCATGGCGCAGGCAAAGCTCGCCAAGCTCGGTCAGCGTGGCGCGGTCCCAGCAATTGCCAACGGGATTGTGGGGATTGCAAAGGATGAACGAATGCACGTCGTCCTGGGCGAGCCTGGGCTCGAGATCGTCGAAATCCATCTCGTACACGCCGCCGACCTCGCGGAGCGGGTTTTCCTCGATGACGAAACCCTTGCGGATCGTCGAGAAAAAGCCTTCGTAGCCGGGAGTTTGCACCACTATCTTGGCGCCAGGTGGGTTGAAGGCGCGCATCGCCGCGAGCAGGCCGGGAAGCAGGGCCGGCGAATCGAGCAGCATGTCGCGCTCGATGACGGTTCCGTAGCGGCGCTCGTTCCAGTCGATGATCGATTGATGATACGACTCGGGAGTCGTCATGTAGCCGTAGACTTCGTGGGCGACTCGCTTTTGCAGGGCTTCGGTCACGCAGGGCGCGACGCGGAAGTCCATGTCGGCGACCCCCATTGGGATTTGCAACTGCTCTCCCCAGATCGCGATCTGCCCATCCCATTTGCTGCAATCGGTGCCAATGCGATGGTAGATTTCGTCAAAATCGTGGTTCGCGGCAGGAGCAGCGCGAGCGGCGCCTTCCTGGGCGCCAACGCTGACGCTTGCTCCTATCGAACTCGCCACTGTCGCGACTCCAGCGTGTTTCAGAAACGACCTGCGGTCGAATTTGCAGATTTCGGACATCGGAAAACCTCCTTGATCTGTCACACCGACGGTTATACGACAGTCGCGAAAGCAAAGCAATCAAAATCTTCCCGACTGCCCGAATCAAGCTGGCGGAAGAGGCAGGAGTCGAACCCACCAAGCCCGTCATTGCCAGGCTTCACCGGGTTTGAAGTCCGGGCGCCCCACCGGGGACGATGCTCTTCCGCCAAGCAGTCTAGCACAGCCCGCGAACCCGGCGAAACACGAGCCAATGACGAAGTTCGTGGCTATGCCGTGCCGGGAAAATGCAGTATGCTCCCGGTCAGCGGAACGGGCCGCTCGGGCAATGAAGCGATGGGAGCGAATTGATGTATCACGCCGAGATCACCGGCTGGGGGATGTGCGTGCCGCCGGCGAGACTCACCAACGACGACCTGGCGACCTTTCTCGACACTTCGGACGAATGGATCACCAGCCGCTCCGGAATCCGCGAACGGCGCGTCAGCCACGTCAATTTTTCCCAACTCGGCCTCGTTTCGGCACAACGCGCCCTCGCTGCGGCCGACATCGATGCGAACGAACTCGACCTGGTCATGGTCGCGAGCCTGACCAATGACAGCTATTGCCCGAATACCGCCTCGATCATCCAGGATCTGCTCGGCGCGCGCAAGGCTGCGGCGCTCGACATCAACACCGCGTGTACGGGCTTCCTCTACGGCCTGCATCTTTGCAGCAGCCTGATCGCCACGGGACAGCACCGGAAAATCCTCCTGGTCGGCGGCGAATACATCACCCACTACCTGAACTGGAGCCAGCGCAGCTCGGCGATCCTGTTCGGCGACGCCTGCGGCGCGGTGATTCTGCAGCCGAACAGCGAGCGAGTCGGCCTGCTGTCGTCGCGAATTGGCTGCGAAGCCGATGCGAGGAACGCGATCCAGATCACCAATTTCGGCTCGGCCTACGAGCGCCTGAGCGACGACTTCCTTTACGTGCGCTGGAATTTCGACGGCCGCGAAGTCTTCAAGCGCGCCGTCAAGAGCATGGCCCAGGCCTGCCTCGAAGTGCTTGAGGAAGCTGGTGTCAGCATCGACGAAGTGGCGCTGGTCGTTCCCCACCAGGCGAACAAGCGAATCCTCGACGCCCTCGCAGCGCGGCTTGGCGTTCCCGCAGACAAGGTCGTCATCAACGTCGACAAGTATGGCAACACCTCGGCAGCGACGATCCCGGTGGCCCTCGTCGAAGCCCTCGAGGAAGGCCGAATCAAGCCTGGCGACTACGTCCTGTCGGCGGCCTTCGGCGCCGGGCTGACCTGGGCCGCAGGCCTGCTGCGCTGGGGCAGCCGGGTGACGCCACTGCAAGCCAGCGATGCCGAATTGCCCCCCTGCGACAAGACCGCCCTGGAATTGCTCGCGCCGCACATCGAACGCCACCAGGAATACGCGAGCCGCAAAACCTCGAAATGATGCCGGCGAGGCCGAGCCGAAGCGGCGCATCGAGCCCCGCGATCACGGCTTGCGATCACCCGATGCTACCGGCGCCGTGGCGATTCGTGCTAGATTCCGTTCTTTGTGACTGGGAGGATATCTCGATGTCAACCGATACAACGCAAACTGAAGAGAAGCAGGCGATCGGCGTTTTCCGCACCATGCTCAACATCCTGCTCGAACCTCGCACCGCCTTCGCCAGCCTGCGCGAACGACCGAACTGGCTGCTGCCATTCGCTCTCGTGCTTGGCAGCACTGCCCTGG
>RKSA01000205.1 GCA_007571115.1 Gammaproteobacteria bacterium | reverse complement strand
TGTTCGAGTCACTGACGTGAAAAATGGCAAAAATCACCTTTCCCTTCCATGGAACTACCTATTCTCTAGTGACTCCGAACGAAGCCCCAACATCACTCCTCCCTTGAGGAGGACTCGGCAAGGCAGGGGCGCCAGCCCGCAGGCGTACCGGTGGGGCGAAGCCCGGTCGGCAAAGCCGACAGGAAGCGCAGTTGCCCGAGGGCCGAACGACTTGCCATCCTTGGCAAGGCCTCTAGTGAGGCGAATCCAGTATAATCGCCCGTTTCGCCAAGGGACTGTGGAGATAGTCGAAGTTCGATGGAAGTTCGATGAACGAACAGCAGTTGTTGCGATTCAGTCGTCAGATCATGTTGCCCGAGATGGACATTGCCGGGCAGCAGCGGCTCGTTGATGCGAGCGTCCTGATCGTCGGCATGGGCGGGCTCGGCTGCCCTGCGGCGATGTATCTTGCTGCGGCTGGTTCTGGCCGGCTGCTGATCGCTGACGATGATGTCGTCGAGCTGAGCAATCTGCAACGGCAGATCGCCCACGCCGAGCGATCGCTTGGCGTAGCCAAGGTCGAATCGGCCCGGGGGCGCTTGCACGGCCTGAATCCCGACGTGGAAATCGTCGCCCTGCGCGAGCGCCTGCAAGGCGTCCGGCTCGACGAGGCGGTGAGCCAGGCCGATCTCGTGCTCGATGCCTGCGACAATTTCGACTCGCGCTTCGCCATCAACGAATCGTGCCTCGCTCACGGCAAGCCGCTGATTTCCGCCGCCGCGATCCGCATGCAAGGGCAGATCGCTGCCTTCGACCCGTGCGACGCCGCAAGCCCTTGCTACCAATGCCTGTACCCGCGCGGCGGCGAGCTTGACGAGAGCTGCGCGAACAATGGCGTCATGGCGCCCCTCGTTGGCATCATCGGCGCGATGCAGGCGATGGAAGCGATCAAGATGATCGCTGGCATCGGCGAATCACTCGTCGGCCGGCTGCTGCTGCTCGACGCCGCGACGATGCGCTGGCGCGAGCTGAAATTGCCGAAAGACGCGTCCTGCCCGGCCTGCGCGGACCGGGCCGTGCCGATCCCCGAAACAATAGCGCATCGAGACCAGCGACATCATGCAAGCTGCTAGCGAAACCCGCACCACTTTCGACGCATTCGAATTGCGCCAGCCCCTTCGCGAGGCCATCGATGCCCTCGGCTTCACCCACTGCACGCCGATCCAGGCGGCAAGCCTGCGGCACACCTTGCGAGGCCTCGACGTCACCGGCAAGGCCCAGACGGGAACAGGCAAGACCGCAGCCTTCCTCATCACCATCATCAACGATCTTCTCGGCAACGCTCCCGACGAGGAGCGCTTTCTCGCCGAACCCCGCGCCCTCGTCATCGCGCCGACCCGGGAACTCGCGAGCCAGATCGCCGCCGATGCCCGCGAGCTGACGCGCTTCTGCGATTTGCACGTCGTCACTCTCGTTGGCGGCGAGGACTACCAGAGGCAGCACCGCGCCCTCGACGCCCAGGCGGTCGATATCGTCGTCGCCACGCCGGGCCGCCTGCTCGACTTCGTTCGCGGCGACAACCTGCACCTTGGCCTCGTCGAGCTGCTCGTGCTCGACGAAGCCGACCGGATGCTCGACATGGGCTTCATCCCCCAAGTTCGCCAGATCGTCGCGCGAACGCCACGCAAGGACTGCCGCCAGACCTTGCTCTACAGCGCGACCTTTGCGCCGGAAGTCGTCGAGCTTGCGAGCCGCTGGGCCCTCGATCCGGTGATGGTCGAGGTCGACCCCGAGCAGGTCGCCGCCGAAGCCGTCGAGCAGAAGGTTTATCTCGTCACCGCAGCGGAAAAGTACCATCTGCTCTACAACCTCTTGACTGAACCCGGCGAGAAGAAGGCGCTCGTGTTCAGCAATCGCCGCGACCAGGTTCGCCGGCTCGCCGACGACCTGTTCCGCAATGGCGTCAATTGCGGAGTCCTGTCCGGCGAGATTCCCCAGAACAAGCGGACCCGCACCTTGCAGGACTTCAAGTCGGGCGCCATCCCGGTTCTCGTGGCGACCGACGTCGCAGGCCGCGGCCTGCATATCGAGGACGTGACCCACGTCATCAACTACACCCTCCCCGAGGAGCCCGACGACTACGTGCACCGCATCGGCCGCACCGGTCGAGCCGGTCGCATCGGCGCCTCGATCAGCTTCGCCTGCGAGGACGACTCCTTCCTGCTGCCGCCGATCGAGCAAAAGCTCGGCGCCAAGCTCGAATGCCTGCACCCCGAAGAGACCCTGCTAACCCCAGCACCACCTTTCCAGCGCCAATCGCGCCTCAAGGACAAACCTCCACCCCGCCGCCGCAGCCGCCGCCGCTAGCCTTGCAGAGTGAACCCCGGCCGGCGAAGCCGGCAGGAGGCGCAGCTTTCTGAGGGCAGAACGCCATAAAAATCAATAGTATACTCGATATTTCCGGCATGTATTCCGCGCTGGAAAAGGACCGCTCGGACATCAATTTTCAGACTTGCTTCGCGTTTGGGCACGACTTTCGCTTGACAGCCCTGGTAGCATCTTTGACAATAGCCAGTTGGCTCGATGGGGCGTTTCGACTGTTTCGCGAGCGCATTTTCATGGCGCATTGGCTTGACGCATTGGCGGGCGCATCGGTGAGCGAATTGATGGACGCAGGGCGAGGGCAGCGCGGACTCAGCGTTGCGCGGCGTGATCGCTATCGGTCATCGCCGCTGGCGGCGCTTGTTTGTGTTTTGCTGCTGTTCGCGCAAGGCGTCGAGCTTGCCCATGATCACGACGAAGACCATCCCACGCGCTACGAATGCGACATTTGCCTGCAAATGGGCTCGGGCAATGATGCCGTTCCGTCGAGTCACGACGAAACCTTTTCCGCCTCGGCTTTCATCGCCTCCCGCGAGGTTCGGGCGGGATTGCCACTTCCACAGCGTTTCGACCTTCGTGCCAGAGCGCCTCCCCAAGGCTGACAGATCGTTTTTCGCAATCCGCTTCAGCGGCCCGCGCCGATTCCATTCGAGAATTGCGCGATGGTTCCGCTGGGGCGTCTAGATCGATTGGTCAATCAGCAATTTTGGGGAATGCAATGAATATGCAACGCAAGAAGATTACTGCCGCCGTCGCTTTGGCGGTGGCGTCGTTTCATGCCGCTGGCGCGCTAGCGGAGCAAGAGTCGAATTCTGGCGAGGAACAGATCCAGGAGATCATCGTTTCCGCGCCATTCCAGCAACCGGAACCGGATACGGCACTTCCGGTGGGAGTCCTGTCTGGCGCCGAGTTGCGCGAGAAGATCAGCAACAGTCTCGGCGAGACGTTGAAAAACGAGATCGGGCTTGCCAATGCCTCGTTCGGAACCGGGGTCGGGCTTCCGGTGATTCGCGGGCAATCGGGCAATCGCGTGCAAGTGCTGCAGAACAGCGTCGGCACCATCGACGTTTCGAAGATGAGCCCGGATCACGCCAATCCGCTGGAGCCTGGCCTGGCCGAACGGATCGAAGTGATTCGCGGCCCAGCGACCCTGCTCTACGGCAGTGGCGCCGTCGGAGGCGCGGTCAACATCATCTACGACCGCATCCCGGAGACCTTGCCGGAAGACACGGGTTTCGCCATTCAGCAAAGCCATGACACCGGCAGTTCGGAAAACAAGACGCTGCTCCAGATCGATGGCGCTGCGGGCAATGTTGCCTTCCATTTGCACGGTTTCACCCGCAGCAATGATAACATCGAGATCAATGGCTATGCGATCGACGAGCACGCCCTCGAGCAGCTCGAAGAGCTGATGCACGGCCATCACGAAGATGAGCATCACGATGAAGACGTGCACGCGGAGGAAGTCGAGAACACCTACGGCTTCATCGGCAATTCCAACGCTGAATCCGACGGTGGCAATTTCGGTTTTTCCTTCATCGGTGACGATGGCTTCATCGGCTTTTCGATCAGCGAGTTCAATAGCGATTTTGGTCTTCCCCTCGGCGCGCATACCCATGCGCATCACGAAGAGGAGCATGAAGAACACGAAGAGCACGAGCACGAAGACGAGCACGGGCACGATGATCATGCCGCAGAGGTCGAGTTCGTTCGCCTCGCAGTCAACCAGACTCGCTACGATGTGAAAGGCGAGTTGCAGCTTTCGGGCAACTGGGTGCAAAACATTCGCTTCGCTGTGGGATTCAGCGACTACGCCCACGACGAGGTCGAGTTTTTCGCCGACGGCGACAGCCATGTCGGAACTCGCTATCAGCATGAGGGGACCGAAGCCCGCATCACCATGACCCACGTCCCGCTCGGCAACTGGACCGGGGTTTGGGGAGTCCACCTTCTCGACACCGTGTTCAGCGCCACTGGCGAGGAGGCATTCATCCCCGAATCCGACCTCAACTCGATCGGGCTGTTTGGCGTCGAGCGTTACGACAGCGAAGCCTGGACCGCCGAACTCGGCATTCGCTTCGAGGACAATGGCGTCGATCCGAATGGCCGTTGCAGGTATAGCGGCAATTCCGTAAGCCTCAGTGGCAGCGTCCTTTACGACTTGGGAAGCGATGCCAACTTGCTGCTCGGCGCATCCCGCTCGCAGCGCGCACCTGCGGTGGAGGAGCTGTTTTCCAACATCGCCACCGACACCTGTGCGCGCCACGCCGATAACGAGCATCTGTTCCTGCACGTTGCCAACAACCTGCTCGAAATCGGCAATCCGCAACTCAGCGACGAGACTTCGAACAACATCGAGTTCGGCTATCGCAAGCATCGCGGCAGCGTCACCGGCGAGTTGAGCGTCTATTACAACCAGATCGACGATTTCATCTATCTCGGCTTGACCGGCGAGGAATTCGAGGAACAGCAAATCGCTGCCTACCAGGCTCGCGATGCGCGTTTCAGCGGCATCGAAGGCGAGGTTTCCTTCAGCCTGATCGAGGCAGCGAACGCATCGCTTGCGCTGGGCCTCTACGGCGACCTGGTGAATGCCGATTTCGACTCTGGCGGCAATGTGCCTCGCATTCCCGCAGCGAGGATCGGCGCCGATCTGCACTATTTTGGCAGCAACTGGAGCGTTCGCCTCGATGCCTCCCGCGTTCAGGAGCAAGGAGATGTTGCCGAATTCGAATTGCCGACGGGGGCGTACACCTTGCTATCGCTGTACGCGAACTATCGCTGGAGCCTCGCCCAGGACAGGGGTTTCGAGGTATTCCTGCGCGGTTCCAACCTGTTGGACGAAGAGATTCGCAACCACGTTTCCTTCCTCAAGAACTATGCGCCCGAACCAGGGCGCAGCCTGATGATGGGAGTTCGCTTCGAGTACTGATGCAGCCCCGCCCATCGCCACGAAAAGTCCCGCCTCCCGGCGGGACTTTTCATTTTGGGATCGCGGCAAAATGCAGTATGGTTGCAGCGCCATGATTTCCCTGCTCACACTCAAGATCATCGCTGCCGTGTCGATTTTCGCGGTCGGCATTCTCGGCGGCCTGATTCCCCTGCTCGCCGCGCGAGGGCAGGGCAGCCGCCGCTTTTTCTCGCTCGGCAATGCATTGGCGGGAGGAATCTTCCTTGGCATCGGCTTTACCCACCTGCTTCCCGAAGCCGAGGAACTGCTCGCCGACTTTACCGGATATCCATTGGCGCCGCTGCTCGCTGCTGCGGGAATCGCCTTGCTGCTATGGATTGATCGAGTCCATTTCGAATCGTTCGCGCCTGCCGGGGAGTGTGTTCCGGATGGTCGCCGCAAGCCCTTGTACCGAACGGTGATGCTCGCCGCGCTTTCGATCCATTCGGTCATTACCGGAATCGCGCTCGGCCTCGAACCCGAAGTCGCCGCCTCGTTGCTCGTGATGACTGGCATTCTCGCGCACAAGGGGTCCGCCGCCTTCGCGCTCATGGTCAATGCCCATGCAGCGGGCCTGCACCGGTCGCAGTTGCGTGTGACATTGCTCATTTTCGTGTTGATGACGCCGCTGGGGATCCTGTTCGGCACCGCAGCCTCGGGCCTGATGCAAGGCGAGGGCGCCGAACTTGCGGTGGGAGTTTTCAACGCGCTGGCGGCGGGGACGTTCATTTATGTCGCCATCATGGACATGATCGATGCGGAACTGAAACGGGGTGACGACCGGTCAGGCCGTTTGGCCGAGAGCGGGGGGGACGCTGCCGGGGATCTTGCAGTGCCGGTTCGCGATGCAGACCGCCCGCTCAAGTTCCTGCTCGTTCTCGCTGGCCTGGCAAGCATGGCGGCATTGGGAATCTGGGTCTAGCATCGCTAGCATCAGGGGGGGCTGCTGGTTGAAGCTGGGAGTTTCCGCTGGCGAATCTGGCAGAGGAAGAGAGGAAGAGGAGGAGGGGAGCGATGTTGTACAGGCTTGGCGAGATCGAAGTGGAAATCGCCGGTGCCGACTGGTTCGTCGCCGACAGCGCCACTGTCATCGGTCGCGTGCGCCTCGGAAACAACGCCAGCGTCTGGTATCACGCCGTGTTGCGAGGCGACAACGAGCTGATCAGCCTTGGTGAAAACTCCAACGTGCAGGATCTGGCGGTGCTGCATACCGATCTGGGGATGCCTCTCGCCATCGGGCGCAACGTCACCGTCGGTCACAAGGCGATGCTGCACGGCTGCACGGTTGGCGACAATTCGCTGATCGGGATCAACGCCGTGGTTCTCAACGGCGCGGTGATCGGTCGCAATTGCCTGATCGGCGCCAATAGCCTCGTTGTCGAAGGCAAGCGGATCCCCGACAATTCGCTGGCGCTCGGCTCGCCGGCCCGGGTGATCCGCAGCGTGACCGATGCCGAGCGGGCAGCATTGCGCGAAAGCGCCGCGACTTACGTGCGCAATTTCAAGCGTTTCAAGCGGGAGCTTGTGCCAGACCCGCGCGGCTAGACCGCCGGGGGGGCTAGCGAAGAGCGCCTTGCGCCGGAGGCGAGATTCGACTCGCCCCCGGACAGGCGATCATCGATCGATCAGGCCAGGTCGAAGCGGTCGAGATCCATGACCTTGCTCCATGCCGCCACGAAATCGCTGCGAAACTTCGCCCCGGAATCCGAGCAGGCATAGATTTCGGCGAGCGCCCGCAGTTGCGAATTCGAGCCGAACACGAGATCGGCGCGAGTTCCGGTCCAGCGCAGTTCGCCGGTGGTGCGGTCGCGGCCTTCGAAGACGTTTTCGTCGTCGGAGGTCGGGCGCCAGACGGTTCCCATGTCGAGCAGGTTGACGAAAAAGTCATTGCTCAAGGCCCCAGGCTTGCTCGTCAGGACGCCATGGCCCGAGCCATCGGCATTCGTGCCAAGAACGCGCATTCCGCCAACGAGCACGGTCATTTCGGGAGCGGTCAAGGTCAGCAACTGCGCCTTGTCGACGAGCAGCTCCTCGGCCGAAACCGAATACTTGCCGCCAAGGTAATTGCGGAAACCGTCGGCGGCGGGTTCGGGCGCGGCGAAGGATTCGGCATCGGTTTGCTCTGCGGCGGCGTCTGTGCGGCCTGGCGAGAACGGCACGCGCAACTCGTGGCCGGCGTTTTGCGCCGCGTGCTCGATCGCCGCGCAACCGCCAAGCACGATCAGGTCCGCAAGCGAAACCTGCTTGCCGCCCGACTGGCGAACGTTGAACTCGCCTTGCACGCCTTCGAGGGCGGCAAGCACCTTGGCAAGGTCTTCGGGGCGGTTGACTTCCCAGTCCTTCTGGGGGGCTAGGCGAACCCGGGCGCCATTGGCGCCGCCGCGCATGTCGGAACCGCGGAAAGTCGAGGCGGAAGCCCAGGCAGCGCCGACGAGCTGCGCAACGCTCAGCCCGGTGGCAAGAATGTCGCGCTTGAGCGCGGCGACATCGCTGTTGTCGATGAGGTCGTGCCTTGCCGCTGGGATGGGGTCTTGCCAGATGAAATCCTCGGCCGGGACTTCCTTGCCGAGATAGCGAGCCTTGGGCCCCATGTCGCGATGCGTCAACTTGAACCAGGCCCGGGCGAAGGCGTCGGCGAGCTGGTCGGGATTGTCGAGGAAACGCCGCGCGATGGGTTCGTAGATCGGGTCCATGCGCATCGCCATGTCGGCAGTCGTCATCATCGGCGCATGGCGCCTTGCCGGATCGTGGGCGTCGGGGACGGTGCCAGCGCCGGTGTTCCCCACGGGCTTCCATTGATTGGCGCCAGCGGGGCTTTTGGTCAATTCCCATTCGTAGCCGAACAGGTTTTCCAGGTAGTTGTTGTCCCACTGCACCGGGTTGGTGGTCCAGGCGCCCTCGATGCCGCTGGTGATCGCATCGCCACCCTTGCCCGAGCCGTGGCTGCTCTTCCAGCCGAGGCCCTGGTCGGCGATGTCCGCGCCTTCGGGTTCGGGCCCGACGAGGGCCGCGTCGCCGGCGCCATGGCATTTGCCGAAAGTGTGCCCGCCGGCGACGAGGGCGACGGTCTCTTCATCGTCCATCGCCATGCGGCCGAAGGTCTCGCGGATGTCGCGGCCCGAGGCGATCGGGTCGGGATTGCCATTCGGGCCTTCGGGGTTGACGTAGATGAGGCCCATTTGCACTGCGGCAAGAGGGTTCTCCAGCTCGCGGTCGCCACTGTAGCGATTGTCGCCGAGCCAGGTGTTTTCGCCACCCCAGTAGATGTCCTCCTCGGGTTCCCAGATGTCGGCCCTGCCACCGGCGAAGCCGAGGGTCTCGAAGCCCATCGATTCGAGAGCGCAGTTGCCGGCAAGAATCAGCAGGTCGGCCCAGGAGATGCTGTTGCCGTATTTCTGCTTGATCGGCCAGAGCAACATGCGCGCCTTGTCGAGATTGCCGTTGTCGGGCCAGCTATTGATCGGAGCGAAGCGCTGGTTGCCCGTGCCCGCTCCGCCGCGACCGTCGCCGATGCGATACGTTCCCGCAGCGTGCCACGCCATGCGGATGAACAATGGGCCGTAATGGCCGTAGTCTGCCGGCCACCAGTCCTGGGAGTCGGTCATTGCCTCGCGAATGTCTTTCTTCAAGGCGTCGAGGTCGAGTCTCTTGAACTCTTCCGCGTAGTTGAATGCCGCATCCATCGGATTCGATTTGCTCGAATGCTGGTGCAGGATTTTCAGGTTGAGCTGGTTCGGCCACCAGTCCTGGTTCGATGTGCCGAAACCGGCAGCGAATTTCTGCGCGCTGCCCGTGAACGGGCATTTGACGGTATCGTGCATGATTGCTCCTGTAAGTTGGCGTCAAGTGGGGATGCAAGTGCCGGAGTCGCGACTCCGG
>RKSA01000078.1 GCA_007571115.1 Gammaproteobacteria bacterium | reverse complement strand
CGAGAAAGCCGCCGATTCCCCGCACGAGGGGGATCGCCAGGCAGTGCAGCACGGCGATGCTGCGCAGGCCCGCAGCATCGGCAGAACTGATCGCATCGGTGAGCCAGCCAAACCACCAGGCGAGCCAGGGAGTCGTGATGGCAAACAGCACGAAGCCAAGCACGGCGAAGGCGATCGCTGCCGGGAACTGCGCGGCATGGGCAAGCAGGCGCCGATACTGCGCGCTTGCCGATGGCTGCGCGGAAGGCTCGCCGCGCTCTCTGGCTTTCATGAGCTTGCCTGCCTCAGCGGATTTCGCGGGTCGCAACGTGCAGGCGCGAAAGTCCCGCGCGCTCGATTCCCAGCATCGCGGTGACGACGGCCTGATGCCGGGCATCGGCATCGGCGGCAAGCACGACGAGCAAGTCGCGGTCACCGCCGGCTTCGCTTTCGAGAGCGCTGACGAGTGCTGCCAGGCTGTTGTTCGCCAAGCGCCGGCCATTCACCAGATAGCCGCCGTCGCGATCGACGACGACGTCGATTCGTGGCTCGGCCTGCTCGGGAGAGCCGGCGTCGGCTTCGGGAAGATTGATCGCAAGCCGACTCTCCTGGCTGAAACTCGTCGTCACCATGAAGAAGATCAGCAGCAGGAACACGACGTCGATCAGCGGCGTCAGGTTGACCGTGAATTCGGCGGCTTGGGGATTGCGTCTGAATTTCATCGCGCTGGAATGTCCGGGATGTCAGGTGAATGGCAGCACTTCAATCGCCAGCGGGAGCGATCTTGCGCTCGCCGAAAACGATTTCGACGAATTTCAGCGATTCCTGCTCGAGTTCGAGCGCCAGGGCATCGACCCGGCGGCGGAAATGCCGATGAAACACGAGCGAGGGAATCGCGACGCTCAGGCCCGCCGCCGTGGTAATCAGCGCTTCGGAAATTCCTCCGGCAAGCAGCTCGGCATTGCCCGCCCCTTGCAGCATGATGTCGTCGAACACCTGGATCATCCCCCAGACGGTTCCGAGCAGCCCGAGCAAGGGGGCGATCAGGGCGATCGTTCCCAGGGCGTTGAGATGGCGTTCGAGCTCGTGGACGACCTGGGTGCCGGCATTCTCGAGGGCCTGGCCGGTTTCCTCGCGGCCATGGCGCGCCGCAACGAGCCCTGCGGCGAGAATCCTGCCGAGCGGAGAGGCGCGGCGAATGCGCCCGAGACGGTCGGCGTCGAGCTGCTTGTTCTTCAGCCAGGTCCAGACCTGGGCGAGCAGGTACGGCGGCGCGACCCTCGGGCGACCGAGGCTCCAGAAACGCTCGATGATGATTGCGCAGGCGACGATCGAGCAGGCCATGATCGGCGCCATCAGCCAGCCGCCAAGTCGGATCAGTTCGAACAATTCGCCACCCTCGCGCAGCCCCCCGAAGCGCCGCCTACTGTACCACAGCGAGCCGGGGCAAAGCTTTGGCCCGCCAATAGCGCGGATGGTCGGCGCGAAAGCTGCTGACCCGGGCGGGGCCATCACCTGTTTCCAGCACGATGCGAATCGTTCCGAGTTCGCTGGTATTGAGCAGCTTCGCGGTGAAGGCGCTGGCGCGCCCGACGACCTGGGGCGAAGGATGGCCAAAGGGATTGCGATAGCCCGCAGAGAAAATCACGTAGTCGGGATCGACCATTTTCAGGAACGGCCAGCTCGACGAAGTGTTGCTGCCGTGATGCGAGGCGATCAGCACATCGCTGCGCAGGTTTTCGTGCAATTCGAGGGCGAGCGCCTTTTCCACCTCGGCCTCGATATCCCCTGGCAGCAGGATGGCAAAATTGCCGGCGCGGATTTGCAATACGCAGGAGCGGTTGTTGTCCTTGCCGTATTGCTCTCCCGGGCCTGGATGGAGAAAACCGAACTCGACGCCATCCCAGTGCCAGTTGACCGAGCTGCGGCAGGCACGGCCTGCGCGCTGGGCGAGCGAGGCGGAGAAGCTGCTGAAAAGCCCCTCGATGGGAAGCGCTGCGGCGACTGCGGCGAAGCCGCCGCTGTGGTCGTCGTCGGAATGGCTCAGGATCACCGCATCGAGCCGCGTCACTCCCAGCGAGTCGAGCACGGGAACGACGACCCGGTCGCCCATGCTTGCGTCGGGGGAGAAACTCGCTCCGGTGTCGTACAGCAGCACGTGGCGACGCGTTCGAGCGATGACCGCGAGCCCCTGCCCGACGTCGAGCACGTGCAAGTGCAGCAGGTCGCTCTGCCCGGGCTGCTGGGGCGGAACGAGCAGGGGCAACAGCAGCAATGCAGCAAGCCAGCGCCCGGGCAGGCCTCGCGGCAGCAATAGCAGCAGGCTGCCGACTGCGAGCAGCGTCATCGTCAAGCCGCCGTGCAGCGCAGGCTCGAACAGCGCCGCGCCAGGCGCGAGCCCGACGATCTTGTCCAGAGACCAGAACAGGCCTTGCAGCAGCAAGGAAGCGAGTTCGAGCAACACGTTCGCCAATGGTTCGCTGAGCATCAGCGTGGCGACGGCGAACAGGCACAGGGGAACGATGACGAGGCCGACGAGAGGAATCGCCAGCAGATTGACGAATGGGCCGAGCACGCTGAAGCGCCCGGTCCAGAGCAGCAAGGGCACGAGCAGTGCTGCGGCGATCGCGACTTGGGCGCGAACGCTCGCCGCAAGCCAGCCACGCGCGCCGCGCGATTCGCTGCTGCGGCGATGGATCAGCAGCAATGCCGCGACAGCGAGAAAGCTCAACCAGAACCCCATGCCGAGAAAGCTGAGCGGATTCAGGCTTAGCACCGCCGCCAGCGCCAGCAGGAAACGCAGCGTCGAGCTCATTTTCAGGTCGATCAGCGAAGCGAGCATGAAGGCGACCGCCATCACCAGGGCGCGTTGTGCAGGGAGGCCAAAGCCGCTGATCGCGGCATAGCCCGCAGCGGCCGCCAATGCAGGAAGCAAGGCGATTTTCTGTGCTGGCGCCAGGCTCGGCAGGAGCGGCGAACGCCTCGCCAGCGCCAGCGTCAGCGCGTAGGCGAGTACGCTCACCAGGCCGATGTGCAGACCCGAGATGACGAACAGATGGTTCGTTCCGGTTCGCTGGAACAAGTCGCGCTGGGCCTCGCTCAGGCCGCTGTCATCGCCGAGCGCCAAGGCGACGATGACCTGGGCGGTCGGCTCGTCGGCGGTCAACGACAGAATTCGCTGCCTGAGCGAGGCGCGCAGCAGGTCGATGGAAGCGCTCGCCCGGCCAGACACCAGTTCGGCAGCACCTCGCACATAGCCCCGGGCGGCGATGCCGCGTTGCAGCAGCCAGGCTTCCTGGTCGAAAGCTCCCGGATTGGCCTGGCCACGAGGCCGCTTCAGGCGAATTTCCAGGCGATACTGCCGGCCGGCAAGAATTTCTTCGGTGCCGTAATCGTTGAGCAGAACCTTGCGCGGATGAAAGCCATGGCTCGACTGCTCGATGCGGAACACGAACTGCTGCAAGTCGCCATAGCGCCTCGGCAGGTCGAGCACGGTTCCCGAAACCTGCATGTCGATTCCTTCGAGTTCGCTGCCGAGCTGCGAATCGAGACGCGCCTCGGCCCAGAGCATGTGCCAGCCAAGGCCGAGCAAGGCGCAGCCAGCGAGCAGGGCGGGGCGGCGGCAACGCTCGCGGCGCCTCGTTGCGGCGAGGGCGAAGGCGAGCAGCGCTCCGGGCAGCGCCAGACCGGCTGCGAGCCCCGGCTGCTGCAGCCAGGAAGCGAGCACGAGCCCAGTGATGTATGCGATCAGCCCTGCGCGCATCGCGAATCCTTCCCCAAACGCCATTCCCCAAACGGCAACTGGCAGCAACTATAGGAAGGGTTGCGCCAAATGGCGCAATTGGCGGTGCATGCTGGCGTTGCGCTGCTGCCCGGAGGCTATGCCGAGCGCAGCGCCACCGCTGGCAGCACCCGGGCTGCGCGACTCGCCGGGTAGAGTGTCGCGAGCAAGGCGAGCGACAGCACGCCAAGACTGATCGTCGCGATATCGGCAAAACGCAACTGCGAAGGCAGGTAGTCGATCGGATAGACCTCGGCGTTGAGCAGCTCGACGCCAAAGCGCGCCTCGATGAAATTCGCGAGATCACTGACATGGAGCGAGCCGAGCACGCCAAGCAGCAGGCCGATGCCGAGGCCGGCGAGGGCGATCAGCGCCCCCTGCCAGACGAAAATGCTCCCGATCGTTGCAGGGCTAGCGCCGAGCGCCCGCAATACCGCGATGTCGGCGCGCCGGTCGCGAACGATCATGATCAGGCTCACGACAAGATTGAAAGCCGCGACGGCGATCAGCAGCCAGAGCAGGAAACTGATCAGCGCGCGGGAAAAGCGGATGTTCTCGTAGATCGCACCGAATTCGCGAGTCCACGAATCGATCGAGACCCCTGCGGGAAGCCCTGCAGCGAGCTCGGCGAGCAGGCGATCGGCGTCAAGTGCATCGTCAGCGCGAAGCCAAAGCGCGTTTTGCCCGCTGCGCAGGCGGAATAGCGCCCGCGCCGCATCGCGGTTGACGAGTGCCAGACGATCATCGAGCTGCTGGCTGCCGATGCGGAAAATGCCGCTGACCTCGAAGCGCCGGAATGTCGCGCGGCTCGCCACGGGATTGACCGTCAATTGAGGAGAGTACACGTCGACGCTGTCGCCAAGCGACACCTGCAAGCGTTGCGCGAGGGCCTCGCCAAGCACGATTCCCCAGCGAGTCTCGTCGAGCATGCCGAGACCTCCCGAGCCCATGAATGCGTCGAGCACCGATGCCTCGGCTTCAGGCAAGGCGTCGACGCCGTGAACCATGATTCCGGCATGGCCTGAACTCGTGGCGACGACCGCCTGCATCTCGATCACCCGGGACAGCGAGGCGATTCCGGCGCTGCCCTCGAGCTGCACAGCCAGTGCCGACCACTGCCCCTCGCTGGCAGGCGCTGGCGAACGCAGCACGAGGTGCGGCACAACTCCGAGCACATTGCCGCGCAATTCGCGATCAAAACCGTTCATGATCGAAAGCACTGTCAACAGCAAGGCGACGCCAAGCGCGAGCCCCGAGATCGCGATTCCCGACATGAAGGAAACCGGCCCGCCGCCACGGCTGGAGCTGACTTGGCGCCAGGCGATGTGGCGCGACAGGGCAACGGGGCGTTCAGTCCTGGAGTCGGCCATCTTCGAGTACCAGCATGCGTTGCATCGAACCGGCGAGCTCGAGATCGTGGGTCACGGTGACGAAGCTCGTTGCCCGGGATTCGTTCAATTCGAACAGCAAGGCGCTGATTTCAAGCCCGGTCTGGTGATCGAGGTTGCCCGTCGGTTCGTCGAGCAGCACGCAACGGGGCTCTGCGACGAGGGCCCTGGCGATCGCCACGCGCTGCCGCTCGCCTCCCGACAGTTGTGCAGGTCGATGGCTCATGCGTTTCCCCAGCCCGACGAGCCCGAGCATCGCGCTGGCGCGCTGGCGCGCCTGGCGCTGGCTGTCGCCGCGGATGAGCAGTGGCATGGCGACGTTTTCCACGGCGCTGAACTCCGCAAGCAAGTGGTGGAACTGGTAGACGAAGCCGAGCAAGCGGTTGCGCAACAGCCCGCGTTCGCGCTCGCCAAGCGCACTGGGATCCCGGCCGGCGATCAGCACCCTGCCCTCGCTTGGCGAATCGAGTCCTCCGAGCAGGTTGAGCAGGGTCGTCTTTCCCGAGCCCGAAGCGCCGACGATGGCGACTCGCTCGCCGTCGCCGATTTGCAAGGAGACATTGCTCAGCGCTGCGACGCGCTGGGGCCCCTGGACATAGAACTTGCCAAGGTTTTCGCAACAGATGATCGCTTCGCTCGCGTTCATGCCGGCCTCTCGTTCGCTCTCATTCGTGGCGCAGCACTTCGGCCGGCTGCACCTTGCTGCTCCGCCAGGCAGGATAGAGCGTCGCGACGAGGCTGATCGACAGGGCCGCGAGCGCGATCAGCAGCACTTCCCGCGCTTCGATCCAGGTTTGCAGGTGCGCGAGCAGATAGACCGGCTCCTGCCAGGGCAGCATGTTCAGCCAGCGCTCGAGGGTCTCGCTGATTGCCGCGATGTTGTGGCCGAGCAGAACCCCAAGCGCCGTTCCGGTCAAGGTTCCGGCGATTCCGGCGATCATTCCCTGAACGATGAAAATCGCCGAAATCGATGCACTGCTTGCTCCCATGGTGCGCAGGATCGCGATATCGGCGCGCTTGTCGGTCACCGCCATGACCAGGGTCGAAACGATATTCACCGCACCGACCACAACGATCATGAGCAACAGAATCGTCGTGACGAGCTTTTCCATGGCCAGGGCCTTGAACAGGCTTGCCTGCCGCTCCTGCCAGGTGACGATCGCAAGCCCGGGCAGCGCCGCGAAACTCGTTTCGGCGATTTCCCGGGCGCGCAGGACATCGGCGACTTTCAAGCGCAGGCTGATTCTTGCGCCAGGGTCTTGGGCGAGCAGCGCGAGGGCCTGATCGAGTTCGAGCAGCACGATGTTCGCTTCGCCATAGATGCCGAAATCCTGGTATCCGGCGATGGTCAATGCCTGGCTGCCGTCGAGGGAACGCTCGAGCAAGCTAGCCAGGGCCAGGATCGAGACCTCTTCACCCGGATACGCGCCAAGCCCGGCGGCGAGGCGCGAACTGAAGACCGCAGCAGAGGGGATTCGCTCCATGGCGGCGAAGGAATCGCGTATCGCCGGGCTCGGAGAGTCGTGTACCGCAGCTTCGAGCTGCGGCTCGATTCCACGCAGCCGGACGAAGGCGTCGCGGCCTTGGAAGCGCAGCAGGCCCTCGCCTTCGACAAAAGGCGCTGCGGCGACGATCTCGGGGTTCTGCCCCGCCTCGGCAGCGAGGGCCTGCCAGTCGAGTTCCCCCGCAGTCGCGCTGATCGTCACGTGGGGAACGGCCTTGAGAGCCTCGGAGCGCAGCACGCCGATCGAGCCGTTCATCACCGAGAGCGCGACGATCAGCACCGTCACGCCAAGGCTGATTCCAAGCATTGCCAGCAAGGTAACGAAGGAGAGCAGCACATTGGCCCGGCGCGCCATCGCATAGCGCAGGCCGACGAAAACCGCAAAGCCCGCTGCCATCAATGCGGTTCCCGACCCAGGCCGTCGGGCATGGTGCTTGAATGGTTCAAGATCGCCCCGCCTCGCGTTGCAGCACTCGATGCACGGTCTTGAACGTGACCGGAGTCGCCGGCGTGCTCAGCTTGGCGGCGATCGCCCGCAACGACCAGCCCTGCCTGCTCAGCTTGATCATGCGCTCAATGAGCCTCTGTTCCACCGGATTCCTGATCAGCTTGCCGTTTTGATGGATCATGAAGCCAAACGGGCGGTTGCCGCCAAGATAGCGGCCTTTCTCGCGCTCGCTTTGCTTGACCTTCTTGACTTTCTGCGCATTGCGGTGTTGCCCTAGCGAGTTCAGCGATTCCAGCACGCACTCGAATGGCAGCAGGCAGTCGTCATCGGTGATTTCGCCGTCGAGCGAGATGACAAACAGCCCGATCTGCCGCTTGCGCAGCAGACGCAGCACCTCGCCAAGCTCACTGACCGAGCCGAACATGTCGACGAGCGACTGGCAGACGATGGTGTCCCCCGGCTGGGCCTGGCCGAGCAATTGCCTGCCCTGGCTACGGCGGGGAAAAGCGAGCGAGCTTTCCTGCCACGAGTCGTGGAAAACTTCGGCCAGCGGCATGTTCCGCGCAGCGCAGGAGCTTTCCAGGGCAGAGCGAGGCTCAGGCGTCGGACCGCGAAGCGCTGCGGCTCTGGTGCGCTGGCAAAAATAGGCGAAGTTCGTCAAGACACAGCCTCGCTGCATGGGCGGCAAGAGCTCGCTGTGCACTGCGCGGCGCCAGCCCTCGTCGGCTTGTCGGGACGATTGTAGGAAATTCCCGGCTCGCTTGCCAAGGGCCGAATGCGTGCAACGGCTTGTAAAGCTTGGATACATGCGGTAGCTTGACCTGCCTGACGGGGCCGAAGCCCCGACCGGCAAGAAATTCAGGCAAGGAACTCAAAACAGGAACGGCATACATGACACGAGCCGCAGCGCGAACCATTGGCAAGCCGACAAGACGAAGAAAGCCTGCGATCCACAAGAAATACACCAAGCAGGAGATTCTCGAGGAAATCGCCGCGAACACAGGCCTGGAGCGAAAACAGGTAACCGCAGTGCTCGACGAACTCGGCTCGGTCATCGAGCGGCATTTGCGCAAGCGCGCCATCGGCGAGTTCGTGCTGCCCGGGCTGCTGAAGATTGCGGCGCTGCAAAAGGCGGCCCGTCCAGCGCGCAAGAACGTGCCGAATCCGTTCAAGCCCGGAGAAGTCATGGATGTGCCGCGCAAGCCCGCTTCGCGGAGGATCCGCATCACCGCGCTGAAGAAGCTGAAAGACTTCGCCCTGTAGCATCGAGCTGTCATCCCATGTCCCCCTGCCACTCTCTCCACCGCTCTCTCCAGCACTCTCTCCATGACTCGCCCATGGAAGCAGCGCCATGAGAGCGAGCCAGTTGCTCCTGGCAACGGCGAAGGAAACTCCTGCCGAGGCCGAGCTTCCGAGCCATCAGCTAATGCTGCGCGCGGGAATGATCCGCAAGCTCGCCAGCGGCGTCTACAGCCTGCTTCCCTTGGGCATGCGGGTGGTACACAAGATCAGCAACATCGTCCGCGAAGAGATGGATCGCGCCGGTGGCCTCGAAATCCTCATGCCGATGGTGCAGCCTGCCGAGCTTTGGCAGGAATCGGGGCGCTGGCACGCCATGGGGCCGGAGTTGGCGCGTTTTCACGATCGTCACGGGCGCGATTTCTGCCTCGGCCCCACCCACGAGGAAGTCGTCACCGACATCATGCGCAACGAATGCCATAGCTACCGGCAGTTGCCGATGACGCTCTACCAGATCCAGACCAAGTTCCGCGACGAGCGGCGGCCGCGCTTCGGCATCATGCGGGCCCGGGAATTCATCATGAAGGACGCGTATTCCTTTCACGTCGATGAGGCCTCGCTCGAACAGACGTATCAGGACATGTACCGGGCCTACGAGGCGATCGTTCGCCGCCTGGGCCTCGAATATCGCGTCGTCACCGCCGACTCGGGGAACATCGGCGGCAGCACCACCCATGAGTTCCATGCAACCGCCGGTTCCGGCGAGGACGAAATCGTCTTTTCCTCCACGGGCGACTATGCCGCCAACATCGAGCTCGCGACCGGCTCGGTTCCCGACTCCGCCGAGGCCCAGGC
>RKSA01000128.1 GCA_007571115.1 Gammaproteobacteria bacterium | reverse complement strand
CCACCCGCAAGCCCTTGCAACAGCTCGTTGCTTCCTGCAGCGCCACTGGCGAGCCCGAATGGCCCCGCGAGTTGCAAGGCTGGCGCCAGCAAGTGCTGGCGCCCGTTCTCGCCCAGGCCCTGCCTGGGTCTTGTTCGGGGCGGCGAACAGGCTAGGCCGCCATGCTATGATTGTCAGCTTCGGCAATCGGGCGGAGCCATGGTCGGGGAAACCAACTACGCGCTGATCTGGTTCATCTACCTGCTTTCGAGCGCGGTTTTCTATCTGGCATTGTGGAAGTTCACCGCCTTGCTGGGCACCTTGCTTGCGTGGCTGCTGCGGACTCTCGTCGCGGTGCTGATCTGGACTCCGGCTTTCCCTCGCGACGAGGCGGCGGTCGCGGTTCCCGCCCTGATGGCCGTGGCGCTCGACACGATCGCCCACGGCCCAGCAGCCGCCGCTGGCAGCCTCGCGGCGCTGGCAACGGGCCTGATCCTCGGCTCTCTCGCCTCGCTGGCCTTGTTCGTGGTTTGCGCCGTGCTGAAGAGGCGGCAGGCTGGCAGGGTAGAGAATCCAGTAGAGACTCTAGTAGAGACTCTAGTAAAGAGTCCAGTAGAGAGAACGGCTTCCGCCGCAATGGGGAAAGAGCAATCATGACTCTGATTCGCAACGAGGACCTGATCCAGAGCGTCGCGGACGCGCTGCAATACATTTCCTACTACCATCCGCCCGATTTCATCGCCGCCCTGCACGAGGCCTGGCAGCACGAGCAGTCGCCAGTGGCTCGCGATGCGCTGGCGCAGATTCTCGCCAACTCGAGGCTTTGCGCCGAAGGCAAGCGCCCGATTTGCCAGGACACGGGAATCGTCACGGTCTTTCTTGAAGTCGGCATGGATGTGCGCTGGCAAGGCGGAATGAGCCTTGCCGACATGGTCAACGAAGGAGTGCGGCGCGCGTACCGATTGCCCGACAACGTGCTTCGCGCGTCGATTCTCGAAGATCCCGTCGGAGCGCGGCGCAACACCGGCGACAACACCCCGGCCGTGATCCATGTGCGGCTCGTTGCTGGCGCAAGCGTACACGTGCGGCTGGCGGCGAAAGGGGGCGGCTCGGAAAACAAGGCCCGGCTGGCGATGCTCAACCCTGGCGACAGCCTCGCCGACTGGGTGATCGAGACCTTGCCCGGAATGGGCGCTGGCTGGTGCCCTCCCGGGATGCTCGGAATCGGCGTTGGCGGCACGGCCGAGCAGGCGGCCTTGCTCGCCAAGGAAGCCCTGATGGGCGCCATCGACATCCACGAAGTTCGCCGCCGCGGCCCACGTGACCGCAAGGAGCAACTGCGCCTGGAAATCGTCGATCGCGCCAACGCACTCGGAATCGGTGCCCAGGGCCTTGGTGGCTTGACCACCGTACTCGATGCGAAAATCCTCGACTATCCGACCCACGCCGCTTCGCTGCCGGTAGCGATGATTCCCAATTGCGCCGCGACGCGGCACGCGCATTTCACCCTGGACGGAAGCGGCGCCGCCGCCTTGCGGCCCCCTTCGCTTGCGCAATGGCCAACACTCGACTGGGATGCCGCAGCCGGTTCGCGCAAGGTCGATCTCGAGCGCGTGACCCGGCAGGAAATCGCGAGCTGGAAGCCCGGCGAGACCTTGCTGCTTTCGGGCCGCCTGCTTACCGCCCGGGACGCAGCGCACAAGCGCCTGCTCGCGATGCTCGAAGCTGGCGAGCCCTTGCCCGAGGGCGTCGATTTCCAGGGAAGATTCGTTTATTACGTCGGCCCCGTCGACCCCGTTCGCGACGAGGTGATCGGCCCCGCAGGACCGACCACGGCGACTCGAATGGACCAGTACAGCGACGCCCTGCTCGCGCACACCGGAGTGCTCGGAATGATCGGCAAGGCCGAACGCGGCCCCGCCGGAATCGAGGCGATCCGGCGACACAAGGCGGTCTACCTGATCGCGGTCGGCGGCGCTGCCTACCTCGTTTCCAAGGCGATCCGCGCTGCCCGGGTCGTCGCTTTCGCCGACCTCGGCATGGAAGCGGTCCACGAATTCGAGGTCGAGGACATGCCCGTCACCGTTGCCGTCGACAGTAGCGGCGAATCGGTCCACCAGACCGGCCCCGCGTTCTGGCGCGAGAAAATCATCGAGCAACGCGCTCTCGAAGTGACTTGAGCCGGCTCGAACTGATGCGAACCGGCCCGAGTCGAATCAAAATGACAAAAAATGTTTCTATTTGTTTCGATATGATACGAAATGCTTTGAATTGCTCCGTTTTGCATCGAAATCAGTTGACTGTTCCGGCTTGAACATTGAAAGCGAAACGCAACGAATACCAGCGCGAGATCGAAGCCTTGCACGAGGCGTTGGGAATTTCTGCAAGCCAGCGGCGCCAATTCGCGCTGCCTTTGCAGTTCGTCCCCGACGAGCTCGTCTCCGCCGGCCTCGACTGTTTCGGCCGTCCGCAGCGACTGACCAAGGCCGCGCTGGCGGCCTGGACCGCAATGCAGGCCGATGCAGCCAGGCAAGGCGTCGAGCTATTGCTCGTCTCGGCGTTCCGCAGTCCGCGCTACCAGCACGACCTGATCGCGAGAAAACTCGCCCGGGGCCAAACGCTCGAACAGATCCTCAAGGTCAACGCCGCACCGGGCCATAGCGAGCACCATACCGGCCGCGCCCTCGACATCGGCACCCCAGGCTGCGAGCCGCTCAGCGAAGAATTCGAGCACACCCCAGCATTCCACTGGCTCGCCGCAAACGCCAAAAACCACTCCTGGCAAATGAGCTATCCCCGCAACAACCCCTGGAAAATCAGCTACGAACCCTGGCACTGGTGCTATCACCCGCCTTGACCGAGCCTGCACACTGCCTGGTCGCCTTGGCGCCAAGTCAGGGTAAAATGCTGCCAGGGCATGCGATTCTGAGGCAAGAGGGAGCGAAACCACGTGCTCGACAGCTTGTTCGAGCAGAGATCGACTTGAGACTTCATCAGCCGGCTTGGAGGCATCAATCATGACCACCGTCACCATCGAGCTTCCTGAAACCGTCTTTTCCGCCTTGCACGCGGACCCCGACAGCTTTGCCCGCGAGGAGGGAATTTCATGACAATCAAGTCGGATCGCTGGATCAGAAGGATGGCCGAGCAGCATGGCATGATCGAGCCGTTCGCGCCGGATCAGGTTCGCCATGAGGAGCGGCGCAGGGTCATTTCCTACGGAACCTCGAGCTATGGCTACGACGCGCGCTGCGCGAGCGAGTTCAAGATCTTCACCAATGTGCATACCACTGCGGTGGTCGATCCGAAGAATTTTGACGAGAGCAGCTTCGTCAATATCGAGGATTCGTCGTGTATCATTCCGCCGAATTCCTTCGCCCTGGCGCGAACCGTCGAGTATTTTCGCATTCCTGCGGACGTGCTGACGGTTTGCCTCGGCAAATCGACCTATGCCCGCTGCGGGATCATCGTCAATGTCACTCCTCTCGAGCCCGAATGGGAAGGGCATGTCACCCTCGAGTTCTCGAACACGACTCCGCTGCCGGCGAGAATCTACGCAGGCGAGGGTGCTGCGCAGATGCTGTTTTTCCAAAGCGACGAGCGCTGCGCAACGACGTATCGCGAACGCGGCGGCAAGTACATGGGCCAGCGGGGAGTGACCTTGCCCAAGGCCTGAGCGGCGTCAGGAAAATGACGAATGTCCGGGTTCTTGACGCTCCGGGCGCAAGCGTCAAGAATTCGGCTCGCCTGAAAGCTGTTTCCAAACCACCACGGCTTGCTGTAGCAAACTGATTCTGTTGTCTTTTTTCGAATTTTTTAGAAAAACGGCCAAGTTGGAACAGTTCTTGCTCGACTCCTTCTATCGGGTTCCATCGAGCTCTATCGGGTTTTGCTGCGCTTGCTGGTTCGCCGGGCCCGGCTAATGATCCTGGCGCGATACAAGAGACAGCCTGCGGCTAGTCGATACATCGACAGGAAACCCGATTCGTTTAGCCTGGGAGAGGAAAAACATGAGTTCAGCACAGGACTGCCTTGCCGAGCAGGAGCACGATGGCGAGTGGGTGCGCCAGACGGTGGAGAATCATGCCGCGTTGGTCAACCGCATCGCCAGGCATCTGCTCGCCAGAATGCCCGCCAACGTGCAAATCGACGATCTCGTGCAGTCGGGGATGATCGGCCTGCTCGATGCCGCGAGGAAATACGACGAGAGCAAGGGTGCGAGCTTCGAGACCTATGCGGGGATCCGCATCCAGGGCGCGATGCTCGACGAAGTCCGCAAGGGCGATTGGACTCCGCGCTCGGTGCATCGAAAGTCCCGGGAGGTCGCCAAAGCGATCCAGCAGGTCGAGTCGCGCACTGGCCGCCACGCCGATGACAAGGA
The DNA here is from genome assembly GCA_007571115.1 of Gammaproteobacteria bacterium. GTDB lineage: Bacteria > Pseudomonadota > Gammaproteobacteria > Pseudomonadales > Pseudohongiellaceae > UBA9145. Next base: position 4,915 of record RKSA01000128.1, on the reverse strand, counting down.
AATCGCCGCCGAGCTCGGCACCGACCTGAAAAGCTATTTCCGCATCCTGCACGATTCGATCGGCACGCGCCTGTTCAGCTTCGACGAACTCACCGAAGCCCCCGACTCAGCGTTCGAAATCGTCGATGGCGACGCTCCCGACCCCCTCGACGCCTTCCAGCAGAGCCGCTTCCGCCGGGATCTGGCAAAAAGCATCGACGGCCTTCCCGAACGCGAGAAACTCGTGCTGTCGCTCTATTACGATGAAGAGCTCAATCTCAAGGAAATCGGTGCAATCATTGGCGTCAGCGAATCCCGGGTCAGCCAGATCCATAGCGTCGCGGCGTTGCGCCTCCGCTCGCGGATGTCCGATTGGATCTGATCTTGCTCTCGCTTGACCTGGGCGGCTAGCTTCCGGCCATATCCGGCTTCGGCCTATATAATGTCGCGCAACGCATTGCGCCGGGTCGCCAGGCAGTGATCGAAAACCCCCAGCATTCAAGCCCGCTGTTCGAGGTCCGCGAGCTGAGCTGCGAACGCGAAGGCCACGTGCTGTTCCGCAAGCTCGGCTTCTCCCTCGACCGGGGCGAAATCTTGCAGGTCCGGGGCAGCAATGGCGCTGGCAAGACGAGCCTGCTACGGATCGTCTGCGGCCTCGACGGGAGCCATCAGGGCGAATTGCGCTGGCAGGGGGTGCCGCTCGCGAGCTGCATCGACGACTTCCATTCCGAGCTGCTCTACATCGGCCACCGGCTCGGGGTGAACCAGGCATTGACTCCCCTGGAAAACCTGCGCTGGAGCTGCCGCCTGCACGATCGCGTCGGCGATGGCGAAATTCGTGATGCGCTCGCCGAACTGGGGCTCGCAAGTCACGAAAACTTGCCTTGCCGTTCGCTTTCAGCAGGCCAGCAGCAGCGGGTCTCCCTCGCCAGGTTGCTGCTTCGCGACGCGCCGCTCTGGGCGCTTGACGAGCCGTTTGCCAGCCTCGATGCGGCCGGCATTGCATTGCTGGAGAAGCTGTTGCTGCGCCATTCCCGGAGCGGTGGCGCCGCCATGGTCACGACGCACCATGTGCTCGGGATTCCATGCCTGCGCGTGCTGACCCTGGGGCTGCCCCAATGAGCCGCGTCAGCGCCGCTGCGGCATTTTGCGCGACGCTCAAGCGCGACTTGCTGATCAGCATCAAGCGGCGCAACGAGGTGCTCAACCCCTTCATGTTCTTTCTCATCGTCGTGTCGCTATTCCCCCTCGGAATCAGCCCCGAAGGCGCGATGCTGCGGCAGATCGCCGCCGGAGTGATCTGGATCGCGGTGCTGCTGGCCTCGATGCTGTCGATGGACAGCCTGTACCGTTCGGACTACGAAGACGGTTCGCTGGAGCAGTTGCTGCTGAGCTCCCAGCCCCTGTACTTGCTCGTGTTCGCCAAGAACATCGCCCACTGGCTCGTCAGCGGGCTCCCCGTGATCGTCGTTTCGCCGCTGCTCGCGTACATGCTGAGCCTGCCGGCTGCGGGCTATCCGGCGCTGGTGCTGTCCTTGCTGCTCGGTGTTCCCGTCGTCGGCATGGTTGGCTCGATCGCCGTGGCCCTGACCGTGGGCCTTGGCAGTCGTGGCCTGATTCTTGCGGTCATTGCCGTGCCGATGAGCGTTCCCGTGCTGATTTTCGGCACCCTCGCGGTGCAGAACTCGCTCGCTGGCGCCTCGCCCGTCGGCTATCTCGCCTTGCTCGGCGCCATGCTCGCGGCGGCAGCGAGCCTGGCGCCGGTCGCCACGGCAGCGGCCTTGCGAATCGCCTTGCATGGATGATTGGCGGCAGTTCGCAGCCGCGTTGCCGAGCGAAGGTCGGCTTCGGTTACAATGCATCGCGGCGCGGTGCCAGGGACTAAACCCCATCAGTGCGAAAGTGGCAGCAGAGACGAATATGGCAGGAAGATGGCAGTGGTTGCATCGCCTCGGCTCTCCGAGGTGGTTTTACGCAACGACCACGCGCTGGCTGCCGTGGCTCGCTGGCGCCATGGCGCTGCTGCTCGCCGTCGGCACCGTTTGGGCCTTGCTTTATCTGCCTCCCGACTATCAGCAGGGCGACACTTCGCGGATCCTCGTCGTCCACGTCGCGGTGGCCGGGGCGTCGCTATCGTTCTTTCCGCTGATGGCGGTGGCGGGAACCGTGACCCTGGTCTGGCGAATCAAGCTTGCCGACATGGTCGCGAAGAACGCTGCTCCCCTCGGCGCCTGGTTCTCCTTTCTCACGCTCGCCACGGGCTCGATCTGGGGCAGCGTCAGTTGGGGAACCTGGTGGGAATGGACCGATAGCCGGCTCGTTTCGATGCTGTTCCAGTTCTTTCTCCTGCTCGGGGTGATTTCGCTTCGCGCAGCGCTCGACAATTCGGCGACTGCCGCCCGGGCCTGCGCCTTGCTGTCGATCGTCGGCTGCATCAATGTCGTCGTGATCAAGTATTCGGTGCAATGGTGGAATACCCTGCATCAGCCGCCAAGCCCGATCTCGATGCAGGTGGGAAGCCCCAACGGGCCCGAATTCTGGGTCGCCACCGCGATCATGGCCGTCGCGGTCTACCTGTTTCTCGCGCTAAGCCTGATCCTCGCGACTCGCAACGAGATCCTCGAACGCGAAAGCAAGGCGCAGTGGGTGCGAGAGCTCGCCCTGGGCGCGACTTGACGGAGCTGCAAGCGAAATGCTGGCCGAGTTGCAATTCGACAGTCTGCAAGAATTTCTCGCGATGGGAGGCTACGCTTTCAACGTCTGGTCGGTGTATGCGCTGTTCGCGGTCTTCGTCTTCGCCAATCTCGCCTTGCCCTTGCGCAGGCGCCGCCTGATCCTGCGCAGGCTCGCCGCTCGCGGCGATCTCGCCCAGAGCCCCGCCGCAGCCGAGCAGTCCGGCTGGGAAGTCAGCACGGTCGGGGAAGAGCTGCAGGAGCAGCAAAGAGAGCAAAAGGAGCAGAGAGAGCAGGAAGAGCAGGGGACAAAGCCATGATGAAACCGCATCGGCGCAAGCGCCTCGGCCTGATCGTGTTCATCGCGGTCGGCATGAGCATCGCTGCAGCTTTGACGCTGTTCGCCCTGCGCCAGAACATCAACATGTTCTATTCGCCTTCCCAGGTTGCCGCTGGCGAAGTCGGGGCAGGCGAATTGTTCCGCGTCGGCGGAATGGTCAAGAACGGCTCGGTTGAGCAGGCCCAAGACAGTCTCGCGGTGCGCTTCGTTGCCACCGACTTCGTCCACGACGTCGCCGTCGATTACGAAGGAATCCTCCCCGACCTGTTTCGCGAAGGGCAGGGGATCGTCGCCGAAGGCCGGCTCGACTCCGCAGGAGTGTTCCAGGCGAGCCGCGTGCTCGCCAAGCACGACGAGAACTACATGTCTCCCGAGGTCAAGGCAGCCCTCGAACAGGCTGGCATCAGCCCCGGGAAGCATCGGTTCCGCAGTGCCCCGGAGAACTGAATGATCCCCGAACTCGGCAGGTTCTCGCTGATTCTGGCGTTTTGCCTGAGCATCCTGCTCGCGGTGCTGCCCCTGGCTGGCGCGGCAACGGGCAACCGCCTCTGGATGAGCATGGCGCGACCGCTCGGGGCGGGGCTGTTCGTGTTTCTCGGCATCTGCCTCGTGATTCTCGCCCACGCTTTCGTCAGCGACGATTTTTCGGTGCGCGTCGTCGCCGCCCAGTCGAATTCGCTATTGCCCATGCAGTACAAAGTGACGGCGCTTTGGGGCGGACACGAGGGCTCTTTCCTGTTATGGACCTTCATGCTGTCGGGCTGGATTCTCGCGGTCGGAGTGTTCAGCAGCGAGCTGCCGCAGGACTTCACCGCCCGGGTGCTCGGCGTGCTCGGTGCGCTTTGCGCGAGCTACATCCTGTTCATGCTCGCGACTTCGAACCCCTTTGACCGGGTGATCCCGGCACCTCCCGCCGACGGCGCCGACCTCAACTCGGCCTTGCAGGACATCGGCTTCATCGTGCATCCGCCGGCCCTGTACATGGGCTATGTCGGATTTTCAGTGGTGTTCGCCTTCGCCATTGCGGCCTTGCTCAGCGGCCGCCTCGACGCGGCCTGGGCGCGCTGGTCGCGGCCCTGGGCGAATGCCGCCTGGGCGATCCTGACGATCGGCATCGCATTGGGGAGCTGGTGGGCGTACTACGAGCTCGGCTGGGGGGGCTGGTGGGCCTGGGATCCGGTGGAAAACCCGCCCCTGATTACCTGGCTGCTCGGCGCTGCGCTGCTGCACTCGCTGGCGGTGACCGAAAAGCGCCGCATCTTCAAGAGCTGGACGGTGCTGCTGGCGATCCTCGCCTTCGGCGGCAGCCTGCTCGGAACCTTCATCACGCGCTCGGGGCTGCTGACTTCGGTACACGCTTTCGCCAGCGACCCTTCCCGGGGAGTGTTCATTCTCGCGATCCTCGGCATTTCGGTGGGCGGTGCGCTATTGCTGTTCGCCTTGCGCGCGCCGCTGCTGCAAGGGCGAGGCGGTCAATTCGCTTTCGGCGCCTTGTCCCGGGAGGTTTTCCTCCTTGCCAACAACCTGATTCTCGTCGTCGCGGCTGCGTCGATCATTCTCGGCACCCTATTCCCGATGCTCTACCAGGCGCTGACCGGCGAACTGATCTCGATCGGCCCGCCGTATTTCAACATCGTCTTCGTTCCCTTGATGATCGTGCTCGTCGTGCTGCTCGGAATCGGCCCCGTGAGCCGCTGGAAAAGGACTTCAGCCGCCTTGCTCTGGAAGCAGCTCGGCAAGGTCGCTGCGGGCAGCTTGCTGCTCGGAATCGCGCTGCCGACCTTGCTATTGCTAGAAATCTCCTTGCCGGCAACGCTTGCCGTGGCACTGGCGAGCTGGATCGTGCTCGGAATCGCTCGCGACCTTGCCAGCAAAGGCGTCAGTAGAAGCGCCGGCACAGCGAGTCGCTGGCGAGGCCTGCGCT
>RKSA01000075.1 GCA_007571115.1 Gammaproteobacteria bacterium | reverse complement strand
CCGACTCGGTGATTCCTTCGAGCAGGCGCAGTGCGCGGTCGAGGGGAACCCGGGCCTCGACCAAGGTGCAAAGGCCATTGGTGAAGTCGAGCAGGCCACTCGCCGAGGCCTTGCGCCGCTCGAGGTTCCACGCCGGCGCCGTGCCAGGCTCGATGCGAACCGGAGTCAGTCGGCGCCCGAGCAGGATGCGAGTCGCATCGCGCTCGCTGTCGGCCTCGAGGGCGCCGCTCTGGCGCTTGCCTGCGGAGTCGAAAGCCTGATATCGGAAGACTTGTCCGCTCATATCGCCCGCGTCACCCGCACGACTTCGGCTGGCGTCGTCAGCCCGTTGCGCAATTTGTCGAGTGCATCCTGGCGCAAGGTTCGCATGCCTTCGGAGATCGCGCGCTCGCGGATCTCGTTGGCGTCGGCGCCACTGGCGATGCGGTGGCGGATCTCATCGCTCATCAGCATCAACTCGTATAGCCCGATGCGGCCGCGATAGCCGGTGTTGCCGCAACGCTCGCAGCCTGTGCCGAAGCGGATTTCCGGCCAGCCAGCGGCTTCGATTCGCAGCACTGCTGCCTCATCCTCGTGCAAGGGCCGTTGCTCGGCGCAGTCGCCACAGATCCGGCGCACGAGCCGTTGCGCTTGCACCGCGAGCACGCTGGAACTGATGAGATAGCCTTCGACCCCCATGTCCTGCAAGCGCGTGATCGCTCCGGCTGCATCGTTGGTGTGCAAGGTGGAAAATACCAGATGCCCGGTCAGGGCCGACTCGATCGCGATTTCGGCGGTATCGTGGTCGCGGATCTCGCCGACCATGAGCACGTCGGGATCCTGCCGGACGATCGAGCGCAGCCCCTGAGCGAAACCGAGGCCGATCGCCGCGTTGACCTGAATCTGCGTGATTCCCGGCAACTGGTATTCCACCGGGTCTTCGACGGTGATGATCTTGCGCGTTTCGTCGCTGATCTTTTCCAGTGTGGCGTACAAGGTCGTGGTCTTGCCGCTTCCCGTGGGGCCGGTAATGAGCACCATGCCGTGGGGCTGGCTGACGACTGCCCGATAGTCGCGAAGCACGCCAGGCGGCATGCCGAGTTCGGCGAGGTCGACCGCCATGTCGCCGCGGTCGAGGATGCGCAGCACGACCGATTCGCCATGCACGCCGGGCAAGGTCGAAACGCGCATGTCGAGCTGCTTGCTGCCGAGCTGGTAATTGATGCGACCGTCCTGGGGGAGGCGCTTTTCGCCGATGTCGAGCCGCGCCATCAGCTTGAGCCTCGACGCGACCGGGGTATGGATTCGCACCGGCAAGCGCTCGATCACGGTCATGATGCCATCCACCCGGCAGCGCACGTCGAGGCTTGTCGCTCCGGGTTCGAAATGGATGTCGCTCGAATTCAGATCCTGGGCCCGGGCGAACAGATGATTGACGAGGCGGATGATCGGAGCTTCCGAGGCCAGGTCGAGCAATTCGTCGTCGTCTTCGAAACCCGTGGCGAGCAGTTCCGCGTCGTCGCTTTCGATCGTGGGCGACAATTCGGCGCGCCAATGCCGCGCCAGACGCCGCACTTCGTCATCGGCAGCGATGCAGAACCGCACCGGCTCGCCGAGAATGAAACGGATTTTCGCGCGCAGCTCGATGGCAGGCAGATGATCACAGGCGAGCAGCCCCGACTCCGCATAATCACGCTGTGGAACAATGCCTTGCGGTTCGAGCAATTGCGAGAACACCGGCAGGCTGAGCGACGCGAAAGCCATCATTGCGCTCCCGGACTTGTCAAGGGGCCTGACTGGCGGCTCGCCTGGGTCGATTGCTGCGCGGTGGCCGGGCGCGCGAAACCGACCACGGTGATCGAGCCCGTGTACTGGGTGCGGCTACGGTTCACGCTGAAATCGGTAACGCGCAGGCGCGGCAGCGATTCGGCCAAGCGGTCGAGAAAGGCGATCGTGCGATCGGCATCGGTGGTGTGGAACGACATTTCCTGGCGGATCAGCAGCCACCGGTCGCCCTCGAGCCGTTCCGCGAGGCGAGTCGAGTTGACGGTCAGCCCCGATTCTCTCGCGTAACGCAAAAGATCCTGCTGAATCGCCGCCTCGATCAAGGGAATCGTGGCACCGGAAAAGATGCCGATTTCCATTTCACTCTCGCGCATTTCCACATCGGAGCGCCGCTCGGCCCAGTCGGCGGTGCCTTCGATCAAGGCCTGCTCGCGCTCGAGGGCGAGCAGCAGGTCGGCGATGTGTTGCTGCCGCGCGCGATTCCAGTCGCCGACCGCCGGCACGAGCGCACTGGCAAGAACGACCAGGGCAACCAAGGCCAATAGCAACAGCAACCTGCGTTCTCTGGGGGAAATGTTCATGGCTCAGCGATCAGGAAAATGGCGCGCCATGTAGGCTTCGAAATTGATCGTCGCCAGTCGCAGATCGATATGGTACTGATCGTTGCTCGTGGCGCGGGAGAAACCGGCTTCGGCAAACATCGGATCTTGCTCGATCCGCTGCAAGAGCGACTGCGGATCTTCGCTGCCGCCCTGGATGCGGATCACTCCCTCTGCGATTTCCAGGCTGGAAAGCCGGTTCGGACGCAACGCTCTCTGCAAATTGAACAGGGCTTGGCGAATGTCCTGGTCGGGGAAGCTCGTGATCGCTCCCCAGCGATTCTCGAAATCCACCACGACCTTGCGGTCGGCCCGGGCCGACGCCGACGCTATCCGCTTCGATTCGAGCTGGCGCTGCAAGTCGCGGATCTCGAATTGCTGGAAAATGAATGGCAGCGCCGCGAGCAATGCGACCACGCCAAGCGCGCCGGCGGCACGCAGCAATTGCCGCCGCCGTTGCTGGCGCTGCCGCGAGGCAACAGCGGCAGCGGGGAAGAAGCAATAGTCGGAGTGTGCGCCAGCTTCGAGAACGTCGGAGTATTCGGCAAGCGATTCGAGGCGCTTCGGCGAGCCGCCGGCCGCAGCGCGCAATTCGGCTTCCCATTGACTGGCGAATTCGTCTTGTTCGAGGTCGGCGGCATCGACGTGTTTCCATTGCTGCAATACGCCGCCGACGGACCGGGCAAAAGTCAGGCTGCCGCCATCATCTTCCAGCAGGCCCGAACCCGGCGCCTGACCGTGCAGCATTCGTGGCTTGACCGCAGCGAGAAACAGGCCTTTTGCCGCAAAGGCCTCGTGCAATTCGTCGATTCGCTCCGAGCGCATCCACAAGGCTGCCTGGACGCCATCGGCGCTGCCGTGAACCGCAAGCT
>RKSA01000186.1 GCA_007571115.1 Gammaproteobacteria bacterium | reverse complement strand
GACCTTGGAGAAAGGGATTTCGCCCGTGAACTTCAAGGTCATCATGATCATCCGCGCGACCCAGAAGAAAATGATGTCGAAACCCGTCACCAGCACGCTGGTGGGGTGGAAGCGCTCGAAGCTCTCCCGGTCCTCGGGCCAGCCCAGGGTGGAAAAGGTCCACAGTGCCGAGGAAAACCACGTGTCGAGAACGTCTTCGTCCTGGCGCAGGGCGAGCTCGTCGGGGAGTTCGTGGAGCTCCCTGACTTCGGCTTCGCTGGCGCCGACGTAGATGTTGCCCTGCTCGTCGTGCCAGGCGGGGATTCGATGCCCCCACCAGAGCTGGCGGCTGATGCACCAGTCCTGGATGTCGCGCATCCACGCGAAATACGTGTTTTCCCAGTTGCGCGGCACGAACTCGATGGCACCGTTCTCGACGGCCTCGATCGCCGGTCGCGCCAGTTCCTCGACTGCCACATACCATTGATGGGTCAGCAAGGGCTCGATGACGACTCCACTGCGGTCTCCCCGGGGAACCTTGAGCCGGTGCGGCTCGATCGCCTCGACGAGACCGGCGCTTTCGAGGTCGGCGATGATCGCGCGGCGCGCCTCGAAACGGTCGAGGCCGCGATAGCGCTCGGGCGCTTCGTTGTTGATGCGGGCGTCGCGAGTCAGCACATTGATCGTCGGCAGCTCGTGGCGCTGGCCGATCGCGTGGTCGTTGAAATCGTGGGCCGGAGTGATCTTGACGCAGCCGCTGCCGAATTCGGGATCGACGTAGGAGTCGCCGATGACCGGGATCTGCCGGTCGCAAAGCGGCAGCTCGAGCATCTTGCCGATCAGGTGCCGGTAGCGCGGGTCGTCAGGATGGACTGCGACCGCAGTGTCTCCGAGCATCGTTTCCGGGCGGGTCGTCGCGACGATGACATGGCGCATGCCACCGGCTTCGCCGCCGTCCTCGCCACGGGCAAGAGGATAGCGAAGATGCCAGAGCGAGCCGTCCTCTTCCTCGGAAATGACTTCGAGGTCCGAAATCGCCGTCAGCAACTGCGGATCCCAGTTCACCAGCCGCTCGCCCCGGTAGATCAGCCCTTCGCGATACAGCGCGATGAACACCTTCTCGACGAGGGCCGACAGTTCCGGGTCCATCGTGAAACGCTCCCGGGACCAGTCAAGGGAGGCGCCCATGCGGCGCAACTGCTGGGAAATGATTCCGCCGTACTCGTCCTTCCATTGCCAGACCCGCTCGACAAAAGCCTCGCGGCCGATCGCTTCGCGGCCCGACCGCTCGGCGTGCAACTGCCGCTCGACGACCATCTGCGTGGCGATTCCGGCGTGGTCGGTTCCCGCCTGCCAGAGCGTTTCGCGACCGAGCATCCGGTGGTAGCGGATCAAGGCGTCCATGATCGCGAGCTGGAAGCCGTGGCCCATGTGCAGGCGCCCCGTGACATTCGGCGGCGGGATAGCGATGCTGTAGGGTTCGCCATCGCCCTGGGGAGCGAAATGGCCGCGTTCTTCCCAGTTTCGATACCAGCGGCTTTCGATGTCCCCGGGCCGGTACTTCTTGTCCATTTCAGCCCTCGTCCACGAGGCTGAGTAGGTATTCGACGAGCAGTGGCACCGGGCGCCCCGTGGCGCCCTTGCGCGCCGCTGCCGGGTGCCAGGCGCTGCCGGCAATGTCGAGGTGCGCCCAGGGAAACTTCCCGGCGTAGCGTGACAGGAAGCACGCTGCTGTGATCGTTCCCGCGAGCTTGCCGCCGATGTTCGCCATGTCGGCAAAATTGCTGCCGAGCTGCTTCTGGTATTCGTCCCATAGCGGCAGTTGCCAGGCGCGGTCGAGGCAGTCCTGGCCGCATTGCAGGAGCTGGTCGAGCAGCTCCTGGTCATTGCCGAGCATGACGTTGGCATGATGGCCGAAGGCTGCGACTGCGGCGCCGGTCAAGGTCGCGATGTCGATCAGGCGGGCCGGCTGGAAGCGTTCGGCATAGGTCATGGCATCGCAGAGCACGAGCCTGCCTTCGGCGTCGGTATTGAGAATTTCCACGGTCTTGCCCGACATGCTCGTGACGATGTCGCCGGGCTTGGTCGCCTTGCTGCCGGGCATGTTTTCCGCTGCTGCGACCATGCCGATCAGGTTCACCGGAAGCTCGAGCTCGGCGGCGCAGCTCACTGCGCCGAACACGCTCGCGGCACCGCACATGTCGAATTTCATCTCGTCCATGGCGAGCCCCGGCTTCAGGCTGATTCCGCCGGTGTCGAAGGTGATTCCCTTGCCGAGCAGCACTGTCGGCCTGTTGTCGCTGGCCTGGTAGTGCATGACGATGAGCCTGGCCTCCTCGGCCGAGCCCGCCGCAACCGACAGCAGGCAGCCCATTCCCAGCTCGCGCATTTGCGCCTCGTCGAGCACCTCGACCTCGAGCTTGCCGAACTCCTTCGCGAGCTGCCGCGCCTGGTCGGCGAGATATTCTGGGGTGCAGACATTGCCCGGCAGGTTGCCGAGCTGCCGGGCGCGGTTCACTGCTGCGCCGATCGCCGCGCCGCGCACCAGGGCCTGCCTGATCTTCCGCCCGGCAATCGACACCGAAACGCTTTCGAGCACCACGGGCCGGCCCGGGTCCGAGCGCGTCGCGACATAGCGATACGCTGCGGTTTCGCTTTCCTGGGCGAGGCGCGCTGCAAGCCACGCAGCATCGACATTGCCCGTCACCAGGTCCGCGAGGGCGAAGTGCGCGTGGGCGATGTTGCCGGCGAGCACTCCCTTGGCGGCGCTGGCGCAAAACTTTGCCGCCTCGCCGGCGCTGAGTCCGTCCTGTTTGCCAGCGCCCGCGAGCAGGATGCGTTGCGCGGCGCAGCCCGAAGGCCCGTGCAGCAAATGCCGGTCACTGATTTTCCAGCGCTGGTCGCCGCTGCCGGCGATTCGCCCGAGTGCGCCTCCCGTCGCCGCATCGACCGCGCCCGCCTGCTCGCCGAGCTCGCCGCCCTGCCAAACAGGCACGACGAGGCAGTCGGTCGCGATTTCCATGACGTTTTCCGTATTGACCCGATATTGCATCGCTCGAATTCCCCCCCAATTGGGCATTTGCTATTGACGTGGAGGGGTATGCTAAGTACATTGCCCCCGCTAGGCAACCGGGCATCGCGTCTTGCCGCCTGGTGGCAGATGGCCGGTTGTCGGAAGCCGTCGCCGAAAGCCGCAGCGGAACGGAACCAATTCGCTGCTGTGCTGTCCCAAGGGCTGCGGATCGTCCCGGTTCGGTGTCGGCTGG
>RKSA01000209.1 GCA_007571115.1 Gammaproteobacteria bacterium | reverse complement strand
CTGGCGCTCGGCGGCTTCCAGGCAATGCGCCACGAGTTCGGGCTGCCGCAATTGGTGGGCTGCGCAAGCTGCGGCAAGATAGTTGGCGACACTGCCCTCTGCCTCGCCGCTGCCTTGCATCAACAGGTTGTAGGCCGGCTGCCAGTTGCCCTGGAATAGCGCCAGCATTCCTTCCTCGGTGCTGCCGCGCCTGGCCGGCCTGAGCAGCTTGCCGGCCCGGCGGCCGAGCCGCACCCATCGCAGCGGATTGACCCAGGCGAGCAACATGCGCAGCAGGCGATACAGCAGGTAGCCGGCTGCCGCAGCGAGGATCAGCGCGAGCAGGCTGGTTTCAAAGGTATAGCTGCCGACCGCCACGAGCAAATAGCCAGGATCGGCCGGAAAATCGGTGAACAGAACAGCGAGCAGGACCAGCGCGATGGCTGCCAGCGCATAGGCGAAAAGCCGGATCATGGTGCCTCGCCAGCGAGAAATTCACCAACCAGCCTCAGCGATTCGTTCAGGGCTGGCAGCTCCGGGGCGATGTCGATCAAAAGCAATGCATTGAATTCTCCGGCAAGAGCGGCAGCCGAACCCGCTGCAACATAGCGTTGCAATTGATCGAGGCCCGCTTGCAGGTTCGCCCGATACATCGCGTTGTCGCGCAACAGCAATGCAAGTTGCGCCTGCTCGACTCGCAGGCGAAGCGACTTTCTGATCGCCTCTTCCTCGCCGATGATGGCTTCGAAGCGCGGCCGTTCCTCCCACTTGCGCCAGACGAAGACCTGGCGAAGAAATTCCAGGCTCGCGGCGAAAGCGCCGTCGGACTCTGCCGGCGTGGCAGCCTCGCCCAAGGCCGAGAGCGGATCGCGCAACGATGGCGACAGGTCGAGCTCGTCGATCGCGCCGAGCAGGCCTTCGAGCCGAAAATGGATTCCTTGCCGGTCCGGCGCATCGAGGGCGCGGAGCTGCGCGATTTCTCCGGCGATTACCCGACGGATGTGGAGCAGGCCCTGGAGCTGCGCCTGCGCCAGCGCCTGATCGGCGCTTTCGAACAGGACGATCGCCCCAGCGACATCGGCTTCGAGCTGCAATTTCCGGTTTGCCAGACCGAGCAGATACGAAGCTTCGCGGACTTTCCAGCCGAGTTCGGGCTGAGTCCGCGAGCTGCGCTGGGCGGCATGGAGCTCGTCGACCTGCTGCCGCAACGAGCCGGTTTGTGCGCTGAGCCGCCTTTCGAGTTCGCGCAATGGCGCGAGGTCTAGCGGCGCCGGTTCGGGCGCCTGCTCGATTCGGGCCTGCATCGTTGCAGCGATGGCCGCTTGATTCGCGATCAATCCGGCCAATTCGTCGTTCTCGGCAGCGATGCCTTCGAGTTGGCCCTCCAGGAGAATCAGCCTCTGGAACGCGTATGCGCAGGCGCCGAGCAGCGCGACAAGCACGATCAGCAGAATCAGCGATCGACCGCGCGCGGCATGGGGCTGCCGTGCCTCGCGGCGTTTCCTTGCTGACGCCCGGGCCTCGGCTGGTTCGACCGGGGTTTTCGCTGGTTCGGATGCTTCGGCCAAGTTGCGATTCTCTTTATGAAGCTGCTGTGAGGCTGTTTGTTGGACCAGATTGGCAGGCCAGGCTTCAGGTCGGGCGCCCAGCCGAGCGCTGGTCCATGAGAGCGGCCAGCGCCTCGGCCAGGGCTCGCGCTCCAGCATCGCCAGCATTGACGACCTCGGTCAAGCCGCATTGCTGCGCGGCGAACTCTGCCACGCGCCGCGAAGGCACGACCAATGGTAGCGCGATTTGCTCGTTTTTGACACGCCCGGCCTGGTCGGGCGCCGTCGTCGAGCCCGAGGCCAGCGAGGCTTCGGCGTCCCCGGCGAGTTCGTCGAGCAATTGCCGCCAGCGCCATAGCGCCCCGGCGCTGGTAATGACGGCTGCGTCGGGGCGCTCGCTGTCCCAGATCGCTCGCAGGCGGCCTGCGGTGCCGGGCACTGTCATGCGGCAATAGACTTCGCAATAGTCGACCTCGGCGCCTCGGCGCTGCAGTTCTTCGGCAAGCAGTTCGCGACCGCCTGCGCCGCGGAATATCGTGACTTTCCTGTCTCGCATATGAGCGAGTTGCCCCGTTTGCTGCATGCTCTCGAGCAATGCCTCGCTACCACTGCCAGCCGCCGGAGCATCGACCCGCCGCCCGAAGAGCCGCTCGGCTTCCCGGGCGGTAGCGGCGCCGACAGCGAGCAGCAGCGCCTGAGGCGGGATTGCGGCGCACCGCTCGCGAAGTTGCTGCGCACCGAATCGCGCGGCATTGGTGCTGACAAAGATCACGATGTCGCGGTCGTGCAAGCGCAAGAGGCTTCTGCCGAGGCGCAACTCGGCGCCATGGGCGTTCCTGATCGGCTTGATGGCGAATAGGGGAAGGCTGAGCGCCTCCCCTCCCAGCGCTTCGATGGCCTCGATCAATTCCCCTTGCTGGCCGGCGGGCCGGGTGACGAGGATGCGGCGCGATTCGAGCGGCAGCGTGTTCAAGACGCAGCCCCATCGCGCAACGCGGCGATGATCCGCTGCGCTCCGCGCTCGAGCAGTTCGGCTGCGACCGCGCGGCCGAGCTGCTGTGGATCCGTCGCCGGCCCGCTTCGCTCGCTGCGAACGATCTCGCTGCCATCAGGCTTGCCCACGAGGGCTTGCAGATGCAGGCTGCCGGCTTCCAGGCGGGCATGGGCGGCGATGGGCAGCTCGCAACCGCCATCCAGCGCCGTGGTGACTTCGCGTTCGGCAGCGACTTGCGCTGCCGTCTCCTCGTGATGCAGGAACGCGAGCAGTTCTCGCGAACGATCGTCGCCATCGCGGCATTCGATTCCGATGGCGCCCTGACCCGCCGCTGGCAGGCACTCGGCGATGCCGAGCCTCGCCTGGATTCGCTGTTCGAGTTGCAAGCGTATCAGGCCGGCGCTCGCGAGAATGATCGCGTCGCACTCGCCTGCGTCGAGCTTGCCAAGGCGCGTGCCGACATTGCCACGCAGCTCTGCGAGCCGCAAATCGGGGCGCAGCGACTTGAGCTGGCATTGGCGGCGCAGGCTCGAAGTGCCAACGACGGCGCCCCGGGGCAGGCCGGCAAGGCCGTGGTGGCCATTCGATGCCGGGTTTGTCACCAGATTTGACACCTGATTTGACACCAGTGCATCGCTCGGGTCGCCGCGTTCGCAGATCACGGCGAGGCCCAGCCCCGGAGGGAATTGCGCAGGAACGTCCTTCATCGAATGCACGGCGAGATCGGCCTCGCCGTCGAGCATCGCCCGTTCGAGCTCCTTGACGAACAGCGCCTTG